>NZ_JASPFC010000032.1:0-29516 GCF_031296635.1 Actinomyces acetigenes | reverse complement strand
CCCGACGGACGCCGCTTCGTGTCCCTGCCCTGGCCCCAACCCACCCAGAGGCAGCAAGGCAACCGCTCCACCATCGACACCAAGAAACCGCCCTACAGACTCATCCCGCTACCACCCCGACACCACCGAACGTCTCACAAGTCATGACACTCAAACGTCTCAGAAGCCATGACACTCAAATGTCTCAGAAGTGAGGAGACAGCACAGGGGGTTAAGGGTACGAAAGCGCGCTCTAAGGTACGAACGCGAGGCGCTTGCTCAAGGGCGGGCCCGGAGGCCATGGTTCAACGCCCAGTTCCGGGCCCGGACCCCTCCTCCCGTTCCGAGTCGACCAATGTGCACGAAGGCGGGGCTGAGCTGGTCAGGCGTGGTGCATGTGGAGGACCCCGGTCCGGCCATGGACGGCGCCCGTCAGATCGCCCGACGTGCCGACGCACAGCGCGACAGTTGACGCCCCACCGCTGGTTGCCAGGAACGCCGCCGGCGCCGAGGTGACCATAGCGGTGTCGGCCGGTAGCGATCTGAGACGTGTCTGGGACGCCCGTCCTCGCACGGCAGGCACCGCGAGCACCTAACCTTGCACCTATGACAACTGATGCAAAGACGCCCAACCAGGCTGTCACGACCCGCACCGAATCCGACTCCATGGGCACCATCGAGGTGGACGCCAACCGTTACTGGGGGGCCCAGACCGAGCGGAGCCTGCACAACTTCGACATCGGCCGCGAGACCTTCGTGTGGGGCCGCCCCATGATCAAGGCCCTGGGGATTCTCAAGAAGTCCGCCGCCCTGGCCAACGCCGAGCTCGGTGAGCTGCCCGCCGACATCGCCGAGCTCATCGCCAAGGCCGGCGATGAGGTCATCGCCGGTGACCTCGACGCCGAGTTCCCGCTCGTGGTCTTCCAGACCGGCTCGGGCACCCAGTCCAACATGAACTCCAACGAGGTCATCTCCAACCGCGCCATCGAGCTGGCCGGCGGCGAGCGCGGCTCCAAGACCCCGGTCCACCCCAACGACCACGTCAATCGCGGCCAGTCCTCCAACGACACCTTCCCCACGGCCATGCACATCGCCGTCGTCAACGAGCTGGCCGCCATGTACCCGCGCGTCCAGCAGCTGCGCGACACCCTGGACGCCAAGGCCAAGGCCTACGCCGACGTCGTCATGGTGGGCCGCACCCACCTGCAGGACGCCACCCCCATCACCCTGGGGCAGGTCATCAGCGGCTGGGTCGCCCAGATCGACTTCGCCCTCGACGGCATCCGCTACGCCGACTCTCGTGCCCGTGAGCTGGCCATTGGCGGGACCGCCGTCGGCACCGGTCTCAACGCCCACCCGAAGTTCGGGGCCCTGTGCGCCAAGAAGATCTCCGAGGAGACCGGTATCGAGTTCACCCAGGCGGGCAACCTCTTCGCCGCCCTGGGCGCCCACGACGCCCTGGTTCAGGTCTCCGGCGCTCTGCGGGTCCTGGGCGACGCCCTCATGAAGATCGCCAACGACGTGCGTTGGTACGCCTCCGGCCCCCGCAACGGCATCGGCGAGCTCATCATCCCGGAGAACGAGCCCGGCAGCTCGATCATGCCCGGCAAGGTCAACCCCACCCAGTGCGAGGCCATGACCATGGTGGCCACGAAGGTCTTCGGCAACGACGCCACCGTCGGCTTCGCCGGATCCCAGGGCAACTTCCAGCTCAACGTCTTCAAGCCGGTCATGGCCTGGTGCGTCCTGGAGTCCATCCAGCTCCTGGGTGACACCTGCGTCTCCTTCGACACTCACTGCGCCTACGGCATCGAGCCCAACACCGAACGGATCAAGGCCAACCTGGAGACCAACCTCATGCAGGTCACCGCCCTCAACCGCCACATCGGCTACGACAAGGCCTCCAAGATCGCCAAGAACGCGCACCACAAGGGCCTGTCCCTGCGCGAGTCTGCCCTCGAGCTCGGCTTCGTCACCGCCGAGGAGTTCGACAAGTGGGTCGTCCCCATGGACATGACTCACCCCAGCGCCGCTGAGGACTGATTCTCAGGACTGCCCCTCAATCCGACGACGGCGTCGCCCTTCACACCAGGGCGGCGCCGTCGCCGTGTGCGCGAGCCGAGCCCGCATCCTGTCGCGCCCGCCATCAGGCGGATGCCGACTCACAGAAGCGGCACAGCCGCGTCCTGGGATCGTCCTTGCCTTAAGGTGATGTGCTAGCCACGTATGCAGACACCCGAGTGAGGCACGCGACTGAGCGTGCCGGAGGGAACCACGATGAACCTGCCACGACGCACCATCCTTGCCGCCCTGCCCGCCACCGCAGGACTCCTGGGCCTGGGAGCCTGCTCCACCGGAGGGGCCACCGCGCAGGCCTCCTCCACGGCCTCGTCGCAGGCGCCCACCGACGCCAAGCTCGCCCTGGATCACGCCGCCTGGCGCTACGACGCCGACCACAAGGTCTACTACCAGCTGGGTCTGCGCTACGTGGCCACGCCCCAGGCCTCGGACTACGAGACCCTGGGCGTCTACGTGCCCGGTGCCTACTTCACCGGAAAGGACAACGGCAACGGCACCTACACGGTCACCGTCAACACCTCGGGCGCCGTCGGCAGCTTCACCGCCGCCACCGCTCCCACCGTCTTCCCGGTCAACACCCCGGGATACTCCGCCCAGAAGCCGCCCTCCGAGTACTCCTACGACACCATCAAGGCCTACATGGAGGCCGGTTTCATCTACGTCCACGCGGGCCTGCGCGGCAAGGACTCCAACTCCCAGACCTACTCCGGCAACGCGCCCTGGGGCGTTGCCGACCTCAAGGCCGCCGTGCGCTACCGGCGCTACAACTCCGCCGCCGTGCCCGGCGACGCCGCGAAGGTCTACGTCTTCGGGCACAGCGGGGGAGGGGCACAGAGCGCCGTCGCCGGAGCCTCCGGGGACAGCGAGCTGTTCGCCCCCTACCTGGCCGTCCTGGGGGCCGCCACCACTGACACCAGCGGCAAGGCCCTGTCCGACGCCGTCGCCGGAGCCATGTGCTGGTGCCCGATCACCAGCCTGGACAGCGCCAACGCCGCCTACGAGTGGAACATGGGCCAGTTCGCCTCTTCCGACACCCGGGCCGAGGGCACCTGGACGCGGGCCTACTCCCAGGACCTCGTGGCCGCCTTCCCCGCTTACCTCAACGGGCTGAAGCTCACCGACTCTCAGGGCAAGCCCCTGACCTTGGAGTCCTCCTCCCAGGGCACCTACCTGTCGGGCTCCTACTACGACCACCTCGTGTCGGTCATCCAGAAGTCCCTCAACGACTTCCTGGCGGCCACCACCTTCCCCTACACGCCCTCCTCCACCGAGATGGCGGGGATGGGGCCCGGCGGAGGCGGCGGGACGCCGTCGGGAACCCCGCCCAGTGACGCCGGCGGCACGCCCCCCAAGGGCGGGACTCCCGGAGGCGGCAGTCAGGGCAGTGGCGAGTCCACCACCTACAAGACGGTGGAGGAGTACATCGCCTTCCTCAACTCCTCCTCGCAGTGGGTCACCTACGACGCCTCCAAGAAGACTGCGACGATCACCGGCCTGCAGGGCTTCGTCACCTCCCAGAAGAACGCCTCCAAGGACGTGGGGGCTTTCGACGGCGTTGACCGTGCCCAGACCGAGAACCTCGTCATGGGCTCGGGGGAGAACAAGCAGCACTTCTCGTCCCTGAGCCGCGAGGTCATCTCCAAGGGCCAGTCCAGGTACGCGAGCCTGTCGGGCTGGAACAAGGACTACGGCGTCGCCGCCTACGAGAAGGACCTGGCCGCCAAGGACTCGGTCGGCACCGACATGGTCACGCGCGTGTCCATGTACGACCCCCTGTACTACCTCACCCAGGACTCCAAGGGGCGAGGCAGCTCCACCATCGCCCCCGCCTGGCGCATCCGCACCGGCATCACCCAGGGCGACACGGCCTCCACCGTCGAGGTGAACCTCGCCCTGGCGCTCCAGCAGGCCGGAGCCGGCAACGTCGACTTCGCCACCATCTGGGGGCAGGGGCACACGATGGCCGAGCTGACCGGCACCGGCGAGGAGAACTTCATCGCCTGGGTGACCAAGCAGGCGGCCTCCTGATCCCGGCAGGCTCCGGGACATCTCGGGGCGCTCCAGGGAATAACGACGGCGGTGGGGCAGTTGAGGATTCGGTTTCCGCTCGTCCTCATGAATCGAGAAATCATGCTGACTGCTGCCATGGTCTTCGCTGTCCTGGCCTCCGCCCTCCACGTCCTCATCTTCTACATGGAGTCCATCGCCTGGGAGGGGGCTCTGGCCCGCAAGACCTTCGGAGGCACGCCCGAGGAGGCCAGGCCGCACGCCTTCTACGCCTTCAACCAGGGCTTCTACAACCTCTTCCTGGCTCTCCAGGCGCTGACCGGAGTCGCATTGGTGGCCCTGGGGCACGTGGGGGTCGGTGCAGCCCTCATCCTGGCCGGGACCGGAGCCATGCTGGCGGCTGCCGTGGTCTTGGCCCTGGCCTCGGCACCCCACCGCGGCGCAGCCGCCAAGCAGGGAACCTTCCCGCTGCTGGCGGTCTCCTGCACTATCGCGACGCTCCTGGGTTGAGCCGGCATGAGACACCGGGATGATGAATCGATGAGGCCGTGTCGCTGGCGGCCTGAGCGCCCAGTCATGCAGTGTAGGAATGGTGCGCACTGCTGCGGTGTTAAGTGGGAGAGGATCGTCGATACCTTCGACGTGTAGATGGTGAGCACCTGGGTGTTTGCTTTCAATCCTGCACCAATCATCTTGGGAAAAGCCAACACCTGACAGATCGGCAGGTGTTGGCTGGTACGGTGGCGACACGCCATCGGGACGCGCCGCCAAAGGCCATGAGAGGACACCCGGCACCCGCAATGAGCAGCACCATTACCTTCGACGCCGTCACCAAGCAGTACCCGGCCGGGAGAGGCACCGAATCAGGTTCACCCGCCGTCGACTCCTTCTCGGCCCGTATCGAGGCCGGCACCACCACCGTCCTGCTGGGATCATCCGGCTGCGGCAAGACCACCCTGCTGCGCATGGTCAACCGCATGGTGGAGCCCTCCAGCGGACGGGTCCTCATTGATGACGAGAACGTCGCCGCCCGCGACGCGGTGGCTCTACGTCGATCCATCGGCTACGTCATGCAGAACGCGGGGCTGCTGCCGCACCGGCGCGTCATCGACAACATCACCCTGGTCCCCAGTCTTCAAGGCGTAGGGCGCCATGAGTCCCGGCAGCGGGCGCTCGAGCTCATGGACATGCTGGGCCTTGACCGCGACCTGGCCGGGCGCTACCCCCACCAGCTCTCTGGCGGCCAGGCTCAGCGGGTCGGTGTGGCCCGGGCACTGGCTGCCGACCCCGAGGTGCTCCTCATGGACGAACCCTTCGGCGCCGTCGACCCGCTCGTGCGCCGCGACCTCCAGCGCGAGATGGTCCGCATCCAGGCCGAGCTGGGTAAGACCATCATCTTCGTCACCCACGACGTCGACGAGGCCCTGGCCCTGGGCGACGAGATCATCCTCCTGCGCGAAGGGGCCCAGGTCGCCCAGCGCGGCAGCGGCCCCCAGCTGCTGGCCGACCCGGCCGACGACTTCGTCGCCCGCTTCCTCGGCCTCGATGACGCCGCCCGCCAGCTTCAGCTCACGGACGTCGCCGAGTCCCGGATCGTCCTGGACCGGGCCGGCCGCGCCGTCGGGCGCCTGGCCGACGAAGTCTCCACGGAGGCGGAGGAGCGGGCATGAGCTGGGTCCTGGCCAACCTGCCCACCATCGCCGGGCACCTCCTGGCCCACCTTCTCCAGGCGGTTCCCGCGATCATCGCCTCCTTCGTCCTGGCGATCCCCATCGCCCGCCTTGCCCGCACCGCCCGCCCGTTGCGCGCCGTGCTCGTGACCGGCTCCTCGCTGCTCTACGCCGTGCCGTCCCTCGCCCTGTTCGTCGTCCTCCCCATCATCCTGGCCACTGGCATCCGCGACCCGCTCAACGTCATCGTGGCCCTGACCCTCTACGGGCTGGCGCTCCTGGTGCCGGCCACCGCCGACGCGCTCGACGCCGTTGACGCCCGCGTCCTGGACGCCGCCACCGCCATGGGCATGGGGCGCCTGCGCTGCTTCCTCACCGTCGAGCTGCCGCTGGCGGGACCCGCCATCCTCACAGGCCTGCGCGTGGTGACGGTCTCGACGATCTCACTGACCACTGTCGGGGCGGTCCTCGGCGTGCGCAGTCTCGGCTGGCTATTCACCGACGGCTTCCAGCGCGGCATCACTGCGGAGATCGTTACCGGCCTGGCGGCCACCGCGGCCCTGGCACTCGTCCTGGACGGGCTCGTCCTCGCGCTGGGGCGGCTGTGCCTGCCCTGGACCTGGAAGCGCGCCGGCGATGCCGGGGCAGTCGCTGCCGGAGCCTGTGCAGCCGCCCCGAACAGTCAGGAGGGGCAGGCGTGAGGTTTGTCCTGGCCGCCCTGGCCTACATCGCCGATCCCGCTCACTGGAGCGGGGCCATGGGGATCGGCCCGCTGCTGGTCCAGCACGTCCTCTACTCCCTGGCCGGTGTCCTCATCGCCGCTCTTATCGGGGTCCCCGCCGGCTGGTGGGTGGGGCACACCGGACGCGGGCGCACCTGGGTGCAGCCGCTCAGCGGCGCGGCCCGCTCCCTGCCCACCCTCGGCCTCATCACGCTGTTCGGCCTCGTGCTCGGGGTCGGCCTGAGCGCCCCCATGATCGCCTTCGTCATCCTGGCCCTGCCCAGTGTCCTGGCCGGAGCCATGAGCGGGGTGCGGGCAGCCTCCACCATGGCCGTCGACGGCGCCCGGGCCAGCGGCATGAGCGAGCTGCAGGTGCTGGGCCGGGTCGAGATCCCCCTGGGGGCGCCGCTGCTCGTCGGCGGGCTGCGCTCGGCCAGCCTCCAGGTCATCTCCACCGCCACGCTGGCCTCCTATACCGGCGCCGGCGGGCTCGGCCGACTCATGTTCCTGGGCCTCAAGACCCAGGACTACGTCATGATGCTCGCCTCAGCGCTCCTGGTCATCGCCCTCGCCCTGGCCTCCGAGGCCGTCTTCGCCCTCATCCAATGGGGTGTCACGCCCCCGGGTGCCCGGCAGCACCGGAAGGAATCAGCATGACCGCACCGTCCAACCCGCGCCCCGGCAAGCAGCTGACGCGACGTGGCCTGCTGGCCGGCATCGGCGCGACCACCGGCCTGTTCGCCCTGAGCGCCTGCTCCGACACCGACCCCTTCGCCGTCGACCAAGCCTCGGGGGGCTACTCCGGTGGCCCGATCATCATCGGCAGCCAGCAGTACTACTCCAACGAGATCATCGCCGAGCTCTACGCCCAGATGATGGAGAAGACGGGCCTGAGCGTCACCCGCCAGTACCAGATCGGCCAGCGGGAGGTCTACCTGCCCGAGCTCGAGGCCGGCAAGATCCACGCCATCCCCGAGTACGGCGGCAACCTGCTGGAGTACTACAGCAAGACCTCCGCCTCAGGCAGCCCCACCGCCGCGACCGCCTCCCGCACCGCCAGCGATACCGCCTCCATCCAGGACACCCTGCTGAGGATCCTGCCGCACTCGCTGACCGTTCTGAACCCGGCCGAGGCGACGGATCAGGACTCCCTGACCGTCACCAAGGCCACCGCCCAGGCACACTCCCTGACCTCCATCGGCGACCTGGCCTCACTGGGGCGGTCCATCACGATCGCCGCGAACTCGGAGTTCGCCACCCGCCCCTACGGTCCCAAGGGCCTCAAGGCCGTCTACGGCGTCGACGCCTCCGTCACGCCGGTGGAGGACTCCGGCGGACCCCTGACCGTCAAGGCCCTCACCGACGGCACCGTCGACGTCGCCGACATCTACTCCTCCGACCCCGCCATCGGGGTCAAGGACCTCGTCATCCTGTCCGACCCCCAGATGCTCATCCTCCCGCAGAACGTCACCCCGCTGGTCTCCGCCTCACTGCCGGCCATCGCGGCCACCGCCATCAACCGGGTCTCGGCCCTGCTGACCCCCGACGAGCTGCGCTCCCTCAACCAGCGCTCCACCGGCGAGAAGCTCAGCTCCAAGGTCATCGCCACCGACTGGCTCACCTCCAAGAAGCTGCTCTGAGCGGCGAGAGGCCCGCGGCGCTCGGCGTGTCAGTGATGGCAGAGAGCGTGCGCGACGACAGTTAGTGATCTCTTGCATACAGTCACTCTCTTTCGGAAAGTGAGTGCGTGTGAGAGAGTTTAGTTGTTCGTTCAACACCAAACGTTCAAGGAGCTCTCATGTCCGTCCCCTCCATCTCCATCATCGGCGCCGGCAACATCGGATCAGCGGTCGCAGGTCTGGCAGTCAAGGCCGGTGCCAGCACTCAGGTCCTGGTGCGCGACACCTCCAAGGCCACCGGCCCCTCGGGTGCCGACGTCGCCGAGATCGGTTCGCCCCTGACCGGTGACATCGTCGTCCTCGCCCTGCCCTACGCCGCCATTGACGACGTCATCGCCACCTATGGTGCGCAGGCCTTCACCGGCAAGGTCGTTGTCGACCCGACCAACCCCCTGGACTTCACCACTCTCGACTCGCTCGTACCGGCCGGTAGCTCTGCGGCCGCCGAGCTCGCCGTGAGGCTCCCGGGCGCCCGGGTGGTCAAGGCCTTCAACACCGTCTTCGCCGCCGTCCTGGCGAGCGGCACCATCGGTGCTCGCCCGGCCACTGTCCTGGCCGCCTCAGACTCCGCGGAGGCCAAGACGAGCCTGCGCTCGTTCGTCGAGGCCGCCGGACTGACGTGGGCCGACGCCGGCGAGCTCAAGCGGGCGGAGCGTCTGGAGGCACTCGGGGCGCTGAACATCGCCTTGGGCGTCACGGAGCAGGTCGCTTGGACCGGAGGCCTCGCTGTCGTGTCTGAGTGAGGCTCAAGTAAGGCTCGGATAAGGCTCCCGGTTCGCAGGTAACCTGTCACCCATGCCCGTCGTCGGCCGCTCACACGTGTGGGCGGCCGACGACGGATCAGCGACCAAGCACACGAGGAGACACCGTGTCCGACACTGAGCAGCCGACCGGCACGCACAAGGCGGGGCAGATGGCGCCCAATCCCTATAGCCGCAGCTGCCCCTCACGTGGTCTGCTCAAGTCACTCGGCGACCTGTGGACCGTACTCGTCGTCGGGGCGCTTCACGAAGCCGGCCAGCCACAGCGCTTCAAGGAGATATCGACCCGTGTCGATGGTATCTCCACCAAGATGCTCACCCAGACCCTCAGGGGCCTTGAACGCGATGGACTCATCGAGCGCCATCAGTACCCGGAGATCCCGCCTCGAGTGACCTACGAGCTCACCGACTCAGGTAAGGGGCTGGCGGAGGCACTCGCTCACGTTGAGGCCTGGGCCACCGAGCACCTCGGCACAGTCAGCCAGGCCCGGGCGCGCTACGACGCCACCCACTGAGCATCCGCTCAAACGTTCGCCGAGGGCGTTTCGAGCGCGTCTACAGGTGCCGCCAGGTCTCCACCCGCCAGCGCGCGTCCCCGGACACCGGGCGCCACTGCCCTCGCGGGTCGGAGAGGGCCGGGTCGATGGCCCACTGCTGAGTGCTGATCCCCGGTGCACGCACCAGCGCTGAGTCGGGCAGGCCGCGCTCACGGGCCCGCTCGCTGGCGTCCAGGTCCAGGACACTGACAACGAGCACATCGGGCAGGCCGTCAGCCAGAGCCTGCTCGTAGACGCTCCCACCACCGATGACCCACAGGCGGGGGAGCCCTGCGACATCCCCCTCACGAGGATCGTGCCCCAGCTCAACGGCCAGGCCCCGCGCCGCCAGCGAGAGCCCCTCGCGCAGCGAGCCTGCGCGGATCGCCCCCTCGGCCCGCCAGGAGCGGTCACGGGTGAGAACCACGTTGCGCCGCCCGGGCAAGGGGCCTCCTAGCGACTCCCAGGTGGCGCGGCCCATAACCAGCCCGCAGCCCATGGTCGTGGCCTTGAAGTGGGCGAAGTCCGCCGGCACGCGCCACAGCATGCCGCCGTCGGCCCCCAGAACCCCGGTGACGTCCTGGGCCCAGATCATCCCCAGGCCGCTCATACCGCGACCGGGGCCTTGATCGTGGGGTGGTGCTCGTAGCCCTGGGAGGCGTCGATGTCGTCCATGTCGTAGGCGTCGATGGACTCGGCCCGCTCCAGACGCAGCGTGGGGAAAGGGTGGGCGCTGGGCACCCGGGAGAGCTGGGTGCGGACCTGCTCGACGTGGTTGTCGTAGATGTGGCAGTCCCCGCCGGTCCAGATGAGCTCACCGGGCTCCAGGTCCGCCTGCTGGGCGAGCATATGGGTGAGCAGCGCATAGGAGGCGATGTTGAAGGGCACCCCCAGGAACAGGTCGGCGCTGCGCTGATAGATCTGCAGGCTCAGACGGCCATCGGCCACATAGCACTGGAAGAAGGCGTGGCAGGGGGCCAGCGCCATGGAACCCAGCTCGGAGACGTTCCAGGCCGACACCAGCATGCGCCGCGAGTCCGGGTCGGTGCGCAGCGTGTCGATGAGCCCGGCGATCTGGTCGATCGCGCCCCCGTCCCGGGTGGGCCAGGAGCGCCACTGCGAACCGTAGACCGGCCCCAGCTCACCGGAGTCATCGGCCCACTCGTCCCAGATGGTGATGCCCCGCTCCTGGAGCCAGCGCACGTTCGTCTCCCCGCGCAAGAACCACAGCAGCTCACCCTTGACGGCCTTCATGGCCACGAACTTCGTGGTGATGCGCGGGAAGCCGCGGCGCAGGTCGTAGCGCAGCTGGCGGGCGAAGAGTGAACGCGTCCCGGTGCCGGTACGGTCGGACTTCGCGGTCCCATTAGCCAGGACGTCGGCCAGGAGGTTCTCGTAGGCGACGTCGACGCCTGGCGAGGGGAGGAGCCCCATCTGCGCCAGCGCCGGGTACTGGGCGGTCGACGGCGACGGCTTGCTCTGGCTGCTGGCTGCGCTCATGCTTCGATCACCTCGACATGGGAGCTGTCGACGTAGCCGCCCACAGCGAGCTCGGGTCCCAAGGCCGCCTGCGCCCCCTCAATGACCTGATTGGCCAGCGCCCGGCCCCCCGACCAACCGATGGCAGCCCCGATCCCGAAGGGGAGGAGACGCCCCAGCGCCAGTGCGCCGCCCTTGGCGACCGAGTGCTTGGCCATCCGCTTGATGAGGCGGGCGTTGATCGACTTCACCGACGGCAGGGGCATCTGCATGAGCAGCTGAGCCGCCCAGAACATCGAGGACAGGCCCAGCTGGCCCTGAACCGCCTCGGAGCCCTCCTTTCCCAGGAGGGCGGAGAGGACCAGTGCCCGACGGCGCTCGGTGTCGACGACGTGGACCCCCTGGATCTCCGCGACAGTCAGGACGTAGGTGACGGCCGAGGCAATGAAGGCGGCGCTCTGGCCCACTGTCAGGGCGGCGGCCGCGCCCGTACCGATGGCCGGTATGGCCGCGGAGGCCCCGACCGCTCCCGATGACAGCCCCGCGTCCCTCCGGAAACGGGCACCGGCCATCTCGACGAGCTCGGCGGCGTCTGCCCCGGGACGGTCCCGGCGCATCCGTGCGACGCGCTCCTCGATGAGGGCGGCCGGGATGGCGATCGCCTTGTCGAGGGCGCGCTCCAGCGCGTTGGGGCGCCCAGATCGGGAGGTGTTCAACGGTGGTCTCCTTACCTGAGTGACACAGGGGGAATCGAGGAGAGTGGCCGGTTCAGCGGATGGGGCGCTGAGCGCTCAGTCCTCGTCGGGGTCGACGATCGTCGTCGTGTAGGAAGCGCCGTGCTCGATGGTGTGGCCCACCGTGCAGTGGCGGTCGACGGCGCCGGCGACCCGCTGGCTGAGCAGCTCGCGCTGCTCGGCGTCGAGCGAGGACAGGTCGGTGACAATCTCGACCTGAAAGGACTCGTAGCGCTCCTCGGCGTCGTTCTTGACGGTCGAGCAGCCCACGGTGGCCTCGAAGCCCTCGCCCAGGGCCTTGGCCAGACGGTGGTCGGCGGACAGGGTGTTGCAGGTGGCCAGGGCGATCTTCATCAGCTCACCGGGAGAGAACTCGCCCGGGCCCATACCGATGCGGACCTCGGCGCCCGAGGAGTTGCGACCGATGTACTGGCGGGTGCCCGCGCGCTCGGCCCACACGGCGTTAGGGGCGGAGGCGGCTGTGCTGGAAGTGCTCATGGCCTGATCGTGCCATGAAACCGGACGAGACTCGGCGGTGGAACCGGCGTACAGCCCCGTGCTGCGCCACTGGCGGACAGCGGCGCAGCACGGGAATAACTGCCCTGGGCGACGTAGCGCACAGTCAGTGATCGAGGTGAGTGATCGAGGCGCGGATCAGTGCTCGGCGAGCCAGGCGGTGGCCCGGCTCTCCTCATCGGCGACGACGCGCCCCACCATGCCCATGGCCTTCTCCTCGATGGTCTTGCCGACCAGCGGCACAGTGACCTTGAGGTCGACGTCGACGGTGACGGTGGTGGCCTCACCGGCGGCGTCCGCGGCGGGGGCCATGGTGGAGGTGGCACTGACCCTGACCGGGGCGTTCTTGACCGTCACGTCATAGCCGCCGGAGCGAGAGCCGTCATCCCTCGGCTCGCCCCAGGACTCAGCCACGGAGAAGGACACCGCCGAGCGCACGAACCGTGAGGCGACCGAGGGCAGCTGGGAGGGCTGGATGCTCCCGGCGATGGTGGCCACGAAGCCCTGACCGCGCTGGGCGACGTCCACCGAGGTGTTGTCGAGCCCGGCTCGCGAGACCCGCGCCTGTTGGTAGGCGGGATCGGCGAGCATCTGCGCAGTGCGTGCCGGAGTTGCAGGATAGGTGATGGTGATGGTCTTCCTCATGGTGCGATCCTGTCATGTTTCGCCGGGCTGGGGCATGCTCCGACCGCGGAGGGGACCAGGAGCCGTGGCGCGGCTCGCAGGGTTGAGCACGGGACCACTCAGGTCCCGAACATGTGTCCTGCTTGGCAATTAGTCGGCTCAACGAGCCGGTTCCGCTCACTGCCGATAACCTTGAGAGGTGCCTAATCTTCTGCCCAGCGCCCTGAGAGACGCAGTCGACCTCGCCGAGGCCGACCTCGACTGGATCCACCAGCTGGTGGCCGACTGGCAGCTGATTGCGGACCTATCCACCTCTGACCTGGTCCTGTGGGTGCGTACCCGCGCGGGGCGTTTCATCGCCGCGGGCCACACCCGTCCCTCTGGTGGGACCACCGTCCACCTCGAGGACGTGATCGGGCGGCGCATGCCGGCCTCGCGCGAGGCCATGGCCATGGAGTCACTGTCCACCGCCCAGATCCAGGACGCCGCCGAGCCCTACTGGACCGGTACCGCCGCGGTCCAGGAGGAGTACATCCCGGTCGCTCACGCCGGCACGCCGATCGCCGTCGTGACTCGGGAGACCTCGGTGGGCGTCATCCGGGGCGGGCGCATCGTTGAGCGGGAGATGGAGGAGATCGCCGAGGTCCTGTGCCAGATGACCGCCTCGGGCGACTTCCCCATTCAGGGCGCCGGTACCACGATCCGACACGGCACGCCGCGCGTGGCCGACGGCGTCCTGCGCCTGGACGAGGAGGGGCGGATCGTCTACGTCAGCCCCAACGGGCGCTCCTGCTTCCACCGCCTGGGGATCGAGGGCGAGCTGGAGGGGATCCTGCTGGCTGAGGCCGTCACCTCGATCATCCCCGCCCGTACCCCCGTCGATGAGACGCTGGCCGTGGTCCTCATGGGCAGGCAGGCCTGGCTCACCGAGGTCGAGGTCGGGGGAGTGTTCCTCTCCCTGCGCTCCATCCCGCTGACGCTCAAGGGGCGCCGCTCCGGGGCGGCGCTCCTGGTTCGTGACGTCACCGAGGTGCGTCGACGTGAGCAGGTCCTGCTCAACAAGGACGCCACCATTCGGGAGGTCCATCACCGGGTCAAGAACAACCTGCAGACCGTCTCGGCGTTGCTGCGCATGCAGGCCCGCCGCGCCTCGAACGAGGAGACCCGCCAGGCCCTGTCCGAGGCCGAGCGCCGGGTGACCACCATCGCCACCGTCCACGACGCCCTGAGCCACAACGTCAACGAGCACGTGGACTTCGATGAGGTCTTCTCCTCTATCCTGCGCATGGCCGCGGTCGTGGCCACGCCCACGGGTGAGGTCAGCACCAAGCTGGAGGGCTCCTTCGGAGTGGTCGATGCCGACACAGCGCAGGCGTTGGCCACGGTGCTGGCCGAGCTTGTGACCAACGCCGTCGAGCACGGCCTCGATGGCCGTGACGGCCGCGTGACAGTCACGGCCCACCGTGATGAGGGCCGGCTCGAGGTCCACGTGATGGACAACGGTGCGGGGCTGGCACCGGACACCCTCATGACCGGCCTGGGAACACGGATCGTCACCACGCTCGTGCGCGGGGAGCTGCGCGGGGTCATTGACTGGAAGCCTCTGAACGGAGGGGGCACTGACGTCGTCATTCATGCCCGCCTTAACCAGAGGGCTGCCAGGGCTGAGGCCTGACCTTTTGATGGCCGGCTGTTGACAACACCTGGATCAACAAAACGGTGTTCGCACGATTAACCGTGCGAACACCGCAGTGTCAAGAACTCGATCAGTTTTCAGGATGACCGGCGGGCCCGGGCCGCCCTGCGCTTGAGGGAACGGCGCTCGTCCTCGCTCATGCCTCCCCAGACGCCGGCATCCTGACCGTTCTCCAGCGCCCACTTCAGGCAGGTGTCCACCACCTCGCAGCGGCCGCACACCTCTTTCGCCTTGGCGATCTGGGCGATGGCGGGACCGGTGTTTCCCACAGGGAAGAAGAGCTCCGGGTCAACGGTGAGACATGCGGCTTGGCTGCGCCAGTCCATAAGGGCCCCCTACAAGGTCATCGGTCATGCGGTTGGCGCCGGCCCAGCTTGTCAGGGAACGGCGGCCGCGTCCGAGAACAACTTTCACATGACGGGGGGCGGTGGGCAAGACCTCGATCATGAGACCTGTGCCGATACCCTGTCGTGATCCTCACAGGATGCTGAGGTGTTGAGATCACACCACTTTCCTTCATTGAGAGTGCCTGTTAAACAGGGTATTCAATAGGGTGATCGTCGTCTTCAGGGCGCGGAAGCACGATCTGAATGGGCAGGCACGTTCCACGGTAGACGAGTGCTCCACGACCGGGCAGCGTCATCGCTCTGGGGTCGGTGACCGTCCGCAAGGAGATGCCGGCAGCCTGATCGGCAGGGCGCATACCGGGCCACAGCACGACGAGCGCCTCGCGCTCACGCATGGTGGAGATCGCGCCGCGGAAGGTCGTGGCGACCTTCTCCGTCGAGGCGGAGGCCAGGACCACCTCGGAGCGCGCTAGCGCAGCCTCCACCTGAGTAGCGGCGGTGACGTCCGCCAGGTCCAGGTCGTCGACGACGAGGGCGTCGGAGGCAAGCGCCTGAGCCAGTGCCCGCAGCGCCGTGGAGCGCCCCGAGCCGGGCGGCCCGGCGACCAGGACGCTGGTGCCGGCCGGAAGCGTGACCGGTGCGGCCGCGTCCCCTCCCACAGCCCAGGTGCCCTCCGGGACGTCCTCCCAGGTGAGCCGGGTCGGCAGCGGTTCGAGCCGCAGCGCGTGGCCACCGTCGCGCTCGGATCCGGAAACCGGGCAGTCCTCACGGAGCACGATCTGGCAGGCGGTCGTCGTCGCCCCGTCCAGGATGACGCCGCGCCCCGGGGCGCCACCGGTGACCACCCCGCGTGGAAGACCGGCGAGAGCGGCCTGCGTGCCGGTGGCCGCACCGAGAACCAGCCTGAGCCCCATGGAACCGGTCCACCGGGCGGTGGAGGCGACCAAGGGGGCGGTCAGCAGCAGGGGAGTGCCCGTCGCGGACGCAGTACGGATGACGGCCTCCAACAGGGCGTTGCCCTGGCCGGGGCCCAGCACCTCATCAATGGTCGGGATGAGAGCGTCGACGTTGTCGAGGCACAGCAGGTCTGCGCCGAGGTGCCCGCTGGCGGCGAGTCCCCATAGCCGGGCCAGGCGTCGCGGATCCTCCGTACCGACCACCGTGCCCACCCCGGGGTGGGTGAAGAGCCTGCGCACGGGGGAGGTCTCGTCCGTGGCCTGGCCGCAGGCGCCGGCGACCGGGGGAACGAAGCCGCACAGGTGCACCCCCCTGCCCGAGCCCAGTGTCGCCATCGCAGCCGAGGCGATGACGGTGGAACGCCCCGACCTCGGGGCCCCGAGGACCAGCAGCGGGCGCGTGACCCGCCAGTGCCACACCCCCAGGCTCTGATGGCGAGGAAGATCGGTCACGGCCAGGAGAAGACGGTCGTCGTCGTGCCCGGACAGTGGTGCGTGGCCGGCCGGGTCCGCGGGGACCAGCGCCCCCTGCGTCCCCTCCTCAAGCTCCCCCGGTGCTCGGGGGCCTCGGAGCCGTCCCAGCTCGAGTGCCTCGGCCGCGCTGATCGAGGTGGGCAGGGCCGGCGCCCAAGGGCGCCACGGGGCGGCGTGCCCCTCGGCCGCGCGTGAGATAAGGTCGACGACCTCCTGAACCTCACGCGTCGAGCCGCACCAGGGGGCCTGAAGCACCTGACTGCCAGGACTGGGACAACCACTGGTCCCGTTGCTGGGGCCTGCCGGATCGAGGCCGCCGTCCTCGATGCTGCCGGCTCCACTGACCAGGACCCTGCCGGGATGATGACCGAGCCGGGCGGCCCCGTCGTGCCCCAGGACGTCCCTGGAGTCAGCGGCGTCGAGCACCCGCAGGCACACCCGCAAGGAGGTGTTGGCCCGAATCGCCGGGGACACGGCCCCCTGAGGACGCTGCGTGGCCAGAATGAGGTGGATCCCCAGGCTGCGCCCCTGGGCGGCGATACGCACCAGGGACTCCAGGACCTCGGCGTGCTCGCCGGCCAAGGTGGCGAACTCGTCCACCGCCACCACCAGATCGGGGACGACGACCTGCGGCGGCAGGCAGGAGAGGTCCTTGGCGCCGTGGGCGGCCAGGATCCGCTCGCGGCGGCGCACCTCGGCCTCCAAGGAGGACAGGGCGCGCTGGGTGCCAGCGGGATCCAGATCCGTCAGAACCCCGGCCGTGTGCGGCAGGCCGGCCAGAGGTCCGAAGGCGGCACCGCCCTTGTAATCGACGAGGACCAGGGTGAGGCGATCCGGTGCTCGGCTCAGCGCCAGCTGCACCAGCCACGAGATGAGCAGCTCGGACTTCCCTGAACCCGTTGTCCCGGCCAGCAGGGCGTGCGGGCCGTCCGCCACCAGGTCGGCACGCACCGGTCCTCGTGCTCCCACTCCGAGCACCGCCGGCAGCGCCGGCGCGCCCCGGGCCGGCGAGTGCGTCCGCTCCTCCCACCGCACCCGCAGCTCGTGGGCGTCGAGGTCGTCCATGACAGCACTGAGGGGGACCAGATCGGGGACGCCATCGCCCTGGGACGACGCCCGGGGTGGTGACGTGATCCGGGAGCGGCTCAGGTGACAAACCGTCTCCCACCAGGTCGGTGAGAACGACGGCGCCCTGGCCGGAGCGGGCCGCGTGCTCAGCGCCTGGGGCGGGACCCCATCGCGCGAGCAGGTCACTATCTGCGCGCTGCGAGGATGCGCCTGCGGGCCCCAGGCGAGGCGGAGCCCCAGCCGGTCGCCTGCCTGCTGGCACTCACGCTCCACACCGCCCTGATGACCGAAGCGCTCATCCGGCGGGACAACCTGTGGGTCATCCAGCACGGTCACCCGGACCTCATCGCGGGCCAGAAGCTGGGCGCACCACCATCTGAGCGCACTGCCGGCGCCCTTGCCCACCAGGGCCAGGCTCTCGCCGTCGCAGAGCGACAGGACGCAGCGTCGTCGGCGTCCGGCACTCCAGGCGGCCAGGACCTCCTGGGCGGCGGAGACGGGCGTCGAGTCCTCGGCCGGGGAGTCCCGGACGGGTTGAGACATGCTGGAGCGCGCCGCGACGGCCAGCAGCATCGTGGCAGGGTCCGGCTCGCCGTGCCTCCAGCCCGGCCGGCGTCCCCGGCGGCGCCGGCGAGCGCGCCATCGGGCTCCACCCGCACGCCCGGCGCGCCCGGCGCGCTGGGCTCTCCGTTGTTGCAGGAAGGGCACCAGGCGCATGATCGTCATCGCGACCATCGGCGCCACCATGACCATGCCCATCGCGCCCCGGCTCCCCGTCCTGAGCGCGATCACCGCCGAGCCGGCCATGACCAGGACGCAGACCAGTGAGCCCACCATCAACCATGCCGTTGACGAGGCCGACGTCGCAGGGGCCGCCACCACCAGGTCACAGGGGCGCCTGCGCAGCTCGAGCACGCTGTCTCCCAGCCGCAGGAGCGCCCCCTCCTTCAACCTCATCTCCCGGCGCGCACGCAGCCACATCCCCACGTGCCAGTAGCGGTAGGAGCCGTTGGCCGATCCGCAGTCCTGCGCCAGGACCCGGCCGCCGTGAAGCCGCAGACGCAAATGACGGCGGGAGACCAACGGGTCGCTGAGGACCTCGCCGCGTCCCAGGAGAGCGCCGTCCCTGACGGCTATCACCAGGCCGCGGTCAGGACCGTCCAGGACGGCAAGGTGCCACGGGCCGGCCAAGGCGGCCAGAGCCGCGTCCGCGGCCGCCTCACCCGCCGAGCGCCGGAACAACGAGGGCGAGACCTCTCCCGGCAGCAGCGAGTGGAGGTTCAGGACATCGGCGGTCGCGCTCATTCCTCCAGAATCGCTGCTGGAGACCGTCACGTCGCCGTCGGGCAACCCCGGGTGTGGACAACCTCGCCGTTCGGGGATGCTCATGCTCACTGTGGATACGCGCTGAGCCCGGTGTGAACCCGGTTGGGGGAAGATGGCCCCATGACTGACACCGATGCGCTCCGCGGCTCCGCCCCCGCCCCGGCCCCCTCCTCGGCACGTTCCGATCAGCGCGGCCCCGTGGATCTGAGCGCCATCCCCACCGCCGCCCGGGAACGCTGGAGCGAGCTGGTGCGTGACATCGAGGCCGCCCGCGACGCCTACTACAACGCGATCGATGCCGAGAGCCCCCTGTCCGACGCCGACTACGACACTCTCTACCGGGAGCTGGAGGAACTGGAGGCGGCCCACCCCTTCCTGGCCCGAGCCGGATCACCGACCCGCTCCGTGGGTGGGCGTGCCGTCACCGACTTCGCCCCCGCCCCGCACCACGAGCGCATGTACTCCCTTCAGGACGTCTTCTCCCTCGACGAGGTCCAGGAGTGGGCTGAGCGCATGGTCACCGAGACCGGGGTCGGCGACGACGACCTCGCCATGACCGCCGAGGTCAAGATCGACGGCCTGGCCGTGGCCCTGACCTACGAGGACGGCATCCTCACCCGAGCCGCGACCCGCGGCGACGGCACCACCGGTGAAGACGTCACCGGCAACGTGCGCACCATCGCCTCGGTCCCCCTGGTCCTGGCCGGCGACGCCCACCCCTCCCTGCTCGAGGTGCGCGGCGAGGTCTACTTCCCCACCCAGGACTTCGAGGCCTTCAACGAGGAGCGCCGCACCCGAAACCTGCAGCGGCAGGCCGACGGCGCCCCCCTCCTGCAGGTCTTCGCCAACCCGCGCAACGCGGCAGCCGGCTCGCTGCGCCAGAAGAACCCCGCCGTCACCGCCTCCCGGCCCCTGGCGATGATCGCCCACGGGGTCGGCACGATCGCCCCCGCACCGGGGGAGGAGCTCCCCACCCGCCAGCACGAGTGGTACGAGCTGCTGGCCGGCTGGGGGCTGCCGGTGTCCCCCTACAACGCCGTGGTGAGGGGCCGCGCCGAGCGCGAGGCCTACATCGAGCGCTACGCCGCCCACCGCCACGACCTCATCCACGAGATCGACGGCATCGTCTTCAAGCTCGACGACCACTCCCTTCAGCGCCGCCTGGGCCACACCTCCCGGGTGCCCCGCTGGGCCACCGCCTACAAGTACCCGCCCGAGGAGGTCCGCACCCGGTTGCTGGACATCGCCGTCCAGGTCGGACGCACCGGCCGCGTCACGCCCTTCGGCATGATGGAGCCGGTCCTGGTCGCCGGCTCGACGGTGGCTCGCGCCACCCTCCACAACGCCACCGAGGTGGCCCGCAAGGGCGTGCGCATCGGGGACATGGTCATCGTGCGCAAGGCCGGTGACGTCATCCCCGAGATCCTGGGGCCGGTCGCCGACCTACGTGACGGCAGCGAGCGGGACTTCGTCATGCCGACGCACTGCCCGTCCTGCGGCACCGAGCTGGCACCGGCTAAGGACGGCGACGTCGACCTGCGCTGCCCCAACACCCGTTCCTGCCCCGCCCAGCTCACCGAACGGATCGCCCACATCGGCTCCCGGGGCGCCCTGGACGTCGAAGGGCTGGGAGATGAGGCCGCCGGCGCCCTCACCCAACCCGACGCCGGACGCCGCGAGGCCCTGACCGCGCTCGCGGCGGGGCGGAGCCTGGAGACCGAAGGTGGACGGCTCAGCCTTCCGCCCGGCGAGCTCGACTCCCTCCACGTCTCCCAGCGGGTGGAGGCTGTTGAGGAGCTCCTGAGGCAGGCGGGGATCACCGGGCAGACACCGGTGCTCACCGGCGAGGCCACCCTGTTCGACCTGACCGAGGACGACCTGCGCGAGGTCTTCGTCTGGCGCCCCGTCTCCCGTCGTGGGGTCCCCACCGGGGACTGGCGCCTGAGCCGCTTCTTCTGGACCAAGCAGACCTACGACGCTGACGGGCGGGTCAAGAAGGCGACGGTGCCGGGAAAGAACGCCACCGCCATGCTCTCCCAGCTCCGGCAGGCCCGCAGCCGCCCGCTGTGGCGCATCCTGGTGGCCCTGTCCGTGCGCCACGTCGGCCCGACTGCCGCCCGGGCCCTGGCGGTGCGCTTCAGGTCCCTGGAGGCCCTGTGCCAGGCCGACGTCACCGAGCTGGCTGAGGTCGACGGCGTCGGACCCACCATCGCCGAGTCCTGGGCACGGTGGCGTGAGGTCGACTGGCACCGCGAGATCCTCAGCCGCTGGGAGTCCGCCGGGGTCCGTACCCGGGAGGAGGTCTCGGAGGAGCAGGAGGAGCCGGCGCGCACCCTGGAGGGCCTGACCGTCGTCGTCACCGGCTCCCTGGAGGGATTCACCCGAGACAGCGCCAAGGAGGCCATCGTCTCGCGCGGCGGCAAGGCCTCGGGGAGTGTCTCGAAGAAGACGAGCTTCGTCGTCGTGGGGGACAAGGCGGGTTCCAAGGAGACCAAGGCCCGAGAGCTAGGACTGACAATCCTCGACGAGGAGGGCTTTGTGGCGCTCCTGGATGGAGGACCCCAGGCGGTCTCCTGAGGGCTCACGACTGGGGCGGGGCACCTCCTTTGTCGGAAGGTGCCCCGCCCCAGCTGCGACTTGGCTGATACTGGCTCTGATACCTGATACCGGCTCAGTAGTGGCTCTGGACCACCGTGTTCGTGTCGGCCCAGTTGTAGATCCACTGCGCCTCGGAGACCGGCATGTTGACGCAGCCGTGGGAACCGGAGTACCCGAAGCTGGAGCGCCACCCCGCACCATGGAAGGCGTAGCCGCTGTAGAAGTAGCTCACCCACGGGACGTCCTCGGCGACGTAGGGGGAGCCGTCGGCGTTCTCACCCCGCATGGTCTGGGACTCGTACTGCAGGTAGACCTTGTAGGTGCCGGTCACCGTCGGGGTATCGGCGGCGCCGTCGACGATGGAGACCGGGCCGTGCACGACGGTCGCCCCCTCGTAGGCGGTCACCGTCTTGTTCGACAGGTTGAGGTCGACCCACTTCTCACCCGGGGCGGCCTGGTAGGGCAGTTTCTCCGCGCCATTGGCGATGGTGCGCTCCTTCCACTCCGCCTTGACCGTTGTGGCCTCGAAGGAGCCGGAGTAGGCCTTGTTGCTGCCCAGGGACTGTGTGATCGCGGTGGACACCGCATCGGCGTTGTTAACGGTCTTGCCGTCCTTGGCCTCTGTCGGGGTGGAGACCACCTGACCACTGGCATTGACGTTGCGCTCGCCGGTGACGGGCTCGGAACTGGCCTCCTCGGCCTGTGTCTTGACCCACTGGGAGACCTTCGCGGAGTCCACAGCGATGGTCGGGGCGGAGTCGACCGAGTTGGTGACCTTGATCCACGAGGCCTTGTCCGTGTCCTCCGCCGTGTAGGAGTCCTCGCCCATGGTGATGGTGACGTCCTGGGAGACCCAGCTGTTGGCCTTGTCGGCAACCTTCTGGGCGTCGGAGTCGGAGACCTTCGGGTCGGCATTCGTGATCTTCAGCGAGATCGACGACGAGTCCAGGGACGTGGCGGCCTTCTGCGCTGCCTGAGCCAGGGCGTCGGCGTCCAGGGAGGAGCCCGTGGACGAGCTCGTGATGGTGAAGGTGGTGCCGTCCTCGCCCAGGACCACGGTGGCGTTGCGCGCCTTGGCGCGGTCCTCGGGGATCAGGGAGGTGGCGTAGCTGCTCACCTTGGTCTTGTCAGTGGTGGAGACCACCGGGACCTCGCCCTTGCCCTGGGAGACCAGGGCGCGGAGCTTCTCGCCGAGTGTGTCGCCTCGAGCCATGACGGCGTCGGCGGTGGCCTGGGCGTCCACAGTGGTTCCCAGGTCCGCCAGGGAGGCGCTGGCGGTGACGTCCCCGGAGATGTCGACCTTGGTGCTCTTGGCGCGCTCCTCAATGGCGGCCACCACCTCCTGCCGGCTCTTGCCGGAGACGTCGGTGCCGGCCACGGTCGTGCCCGGGACGGCCCGGCCGTCGTAGTGCGCGGCGTAGGCATAGCCTCCGGCACCGACGACGCCCAGCAGGATGAGCGCGGCGGCCGCGACCCCCAGGGGCCAACGGCGACGACGCCACGGCTCGTCCGGGGACGACGGGGACGACTCAGCATCGGGGGACGTGAGCGCAGGGGAGAGCGCAGGGGAAACGGCCGTGCCCGGGTCGGCTGCGGCGGGATAGTCGGCGCCGGCGGTGTCCTCGGTTCCCGAGGCGTCCTCGGTGCTCGGCTGATCACTCGGCTCGCTGCCGGAGCCCGGCTCCGAGGGCTCTGAGGTCACTGCCGGGACGACCGCCTCAATCTCCTCGGTGCTGCTCTGCTCCGCGCTCATACCGCTTGCGGCGGTGTTGGCGGAATGCGCGTGCGGTGCCGCGACTTTTGCAGCCGCCTGGAAGACGGACTGACGACGCACGCCTTCGGGCTGCCCGTAGGGCGTGGTGAGCACAGGGGTCTCGCTCTGTGAGGCTTCTCCCTGGTGCTGTGCACCAGTGGGGGAAGTGTTGCCGCTCATGCATCCTCATCCCTCGGCCACGGGCCCCGTGTGGGGAGGAACGTGGCCGAATCCAGTGGTCCATCCGACCTCCGGTGGTCCAAGGACCTGGATGGAGGTCTGATCCAAGGGCTAATCCTGGTCCGACCTGCGTCGACGCGGCAGCGCCGTCGCCGGCGGGGCGGTCCTCACCCTGGTGATCACCATGACATCCGTGAAACCACACGATGTCAATCATCTTCAGGGATGAGGCTCTGTGAGATCGCACGAATTCGGTGCCGGGTCAGTTTCGCCGGATTCCGAAGGCGCGGCGCCCACACCGCCTTCAGGGAAGAATGGTGTCGATGAGGGCCGGACCGCCCTGGCGCTCCTGCTTCGACGTGATGTCGACGTGATGCGGCCGCAGCCCGGCTCAGCCCGGCTAGACTCCACACTATGTCTACTATTTCCACTGATGAGGTCGCACGGGTTGCGGCGCTGGCTCGGGTCGCCCTGAGCGATGAGGAGGTGACGCGCCTGGCCGGAGAGCTGGACGCGGTCGCCTCCTCCTTCGCCCGGGTCACGAGCGTGGTCACGCCCGACCTGCCGGCGACCTCCCACCCCGTGCCCCTGACCAACGTGCTGCGTGAGGACGTTGCCGGCCCCACGCTCGACGTCGACGAGCTCCTGGCCGGTGCGCCGGCCTGCGAGGACTCCATGTTCCTCGTTCCTCAGATCCTGGGGGAGGACTCCGCCTCATGAGCTCTCACAGCACCAACGCCCTGGCCGGCCTCATCAGGAGCAGCGCCGCCGAGCAGGCCGCGGCCCTGGCGGCGGGGGAGGTCTCCTCCCGCGAGCTCACCCAGGCCCATCTTGACCGCATCGCCGCTGTCGACGGCGCCGTGGGGGCCTTCCTCAACGTCGATGCCGAGCGCGCCCTGAGCCAGGCCGACGCAGCTGACGCCGCCCGCAAGGAGGGCCAGGCGACCAGCGAGCTGACCGGTGTGCCGGTGGCCGTCAAGGACCTCATCGTCACCCGTGGCCAGGTCACGACCGCCGCCTCACGGATGCTCGAGGGGTGGGTGCCGCCCTATGACGCCACCCTTGTGCGTAACCTGCGCGCCGCCCGCACCCCGATCCTGGGCAAGACCAATCTCGACGAGTTCGCCATGGGCGGCTCCACCGAGCACTCGGCCTTCGGCCGCACCGCCAACCCCTGGGACCTGGGCCGCATCCCCGGAGGATCCTCGGGTGGCTCGGCCGCCGCCGTCGGCGCCTACGAGGCTCCCGTGGCCGTGGGCACCGACACCGGAGGCTCGATCCGCCAGCCTGCGGCCGTCACCGGCACGGTCGGCGTCAAGCCGACCTACGGCACGGTCTCGCGCTTCGGCGTCATCGCTATGGCCTCCTCCCTCGACACGCCCGGCCCCATGGCCCGCACGGTGCTGGACACCGCTCTGCTGCACGACGTCATCGCCTCCCACGACCCGCTGGACTCGACGTCCTTGCCGGACGCGCCGCGCGGCATGGCCGCCGTGGTCCGGGCCGCGCAGGAGGGACGGGACCTGACCGGCCTGCGGGTCGGCGTCATCTCCGAGCTCGACGGCGGAGAGGGCTACCACGACGGCGTCGTGGTCTCCTTCCACGCCGCCCTGGAGCTGCTCGAGGCGGCCGGAGCGCAGGTGGAGACCGTCTCCCTGCCGCACCTGGAGTACGCCCTGGACGCCTACTACCTCATCATGCCCGCCGAGGCCTCCTCCAACCTGGCCCGCTACGACGGGATGCGCTACGGCCTGCGCGTCGAGCCGACGTCGGGACCCGTCACCGCCGAGACCGTCATGGCGGCCACCCGAGGGGTGGGCTTCGGCGACGAGGTCAAGCGCCGCATCATCCTGGGCACCCACGTGCTGTCGGCCGGCTACTACGACGCCTACTACGGCTCGGCCCAGAAGGTGCGCACTCTCGTGCAGCGCGACTTCGCCGCCGCCTGGGACAAGGCGGACATCCTCGTGTCGCCCACCGCTCCGGTGACGGCCTACCGCTTTGGTGAGAAGGACGACCCGCTGGCGATGTACAAGCTGGACGTGACCACGATCCCGGCCAACCTCGCGGGGGTGCCCGGCATGAGCCTGCCCTCGGGCCTGAGCGATGACGGGCTTCCGGTGGGCTTCCAGATACTGGCGCCGCAGAAGGCCGATGACCGCCTGTACCGCGTGGGCGCCGTTCTGGAAGCCGCGCTGGAGGAGACATGGGGGGCGCCGCTGCTGTCGCGTGCGCCCGAGCTGGAGGAGACACGATGAGTGACACGCTGATGGATTTCGACGAGGCCGTTCGTCGCTACGACCCGGTCCTGGGACTCGAGGTGCACGTCGAGCTGGGGACCGCCACCAAGATGTTCGACGCCGCCCCCAACGTCTTCGGCGCTCAGCCCAACACGATGGTGACCCCCACCTCGGTGGGGCTTCCCGGTGCGCTGCCGGTGGTCAATGCCCGCGGCGTGGAGTACGCCATCCGCATCGGCCTGGCCCTGGGTTGCGAGATCGCGCAGTCCTGCCGCTTCGCCCGGAAGAACTACTTCTACCCGGACCTGGCCAAGGACTTCCAGACCTCCCAGTCCGATGAGCCCATCGCCTACGACGGCGCCCTGGAGATCGAGATGGAGGACGGCTCCTTCTTCACCATCCCGATCGAGCGGGCCCACATGGAGGAGGACGCCGGCAAGAACACCCACATCGGAGGCGCCGACGGCCGCATCGAGGGCGCCAGCCACTCCCTGGTGGACTACAACCGCGCCGGTGTGCCGCTGGTGGAGATCGTCACCCGTCCCATCGAGGGCGCCGGCGCCGGGGCACCTCAGGTTGCCGCCGCCTACGTGCGCACCCTGCGCGACATCTTCCGGGCCCTGGGGGTCTCCGAGGCGCGCATGGAGCGCGGCAACGTGCGTGCCGACGTCAACGTCTCCCTACGCGAGTCGCCCGATGCGCCGCTGGGCACCCGCACCGAGACCAAGAACGTCAACACCTTTCGTGGGATCGAGCAGGTCGTCCGTTACGAGATCCAACGTCAGGCCGCCATCCTGGCCTCCGGGGGAGAGGTGCTTCAGGAGACCCGTCACGGCCAGGCCGACGGCACCACTCGCGCCGGTCGCGTCAAGTCCGACGCCGACGACTACCGCTACTTCCCCGAGCCGGACCTCGTGCCGGTGGCGCCCAGCCGCGAATGGGTCGAGGAGATCCGTGCGGGGCTGCCCGAGATGCCCGCGGCCAAGCGCCGTCGCCTCAAGGCCGAGTGGGCTCTGAGCGACACCGAGATGCGCGACGTCGTCAACGCTGGGGCGCTCGATCTCATCGAGGCCACCGCGGCAGCAGGAACCACCGGTCAGGCTGCCCGCAAGTGGTGGATGGGCGAGCTCTCCCGCAGGGCCAAGGAGCAGGAGACCGCCCTGGAGGACATGGCCGTCACGCCCGAGCAGATCGCCGAGCTGCAAGGGCTGGTGGACTGCGGGCGCCTGACCGACAAGCTCGCTCGCCAGGTTCTCGAGGGGGTCCTGGCCGGAGAGGGTGATCCTGAGGCCGTGGCCGCCGCTCGCGGGCTTGAGGTCGTCTCCGACGACTCCGCGCTGCTGGCCGCCGTGGACGAGGCCCTGGCCGCCAACCCGGACGTGGCCGACAAGATCCGCGGCGGTAAGGTCCAGGCGGCCGGCGCCATCGTCGGAGCCGTCATGAAGGCGACCCGCGGCCAGGCCGACGCCAAGCGGGTGCGTGAGCTCGTCATGGAGCGCGTGCAGGGCTGAGGCGAGTCTTCTCGCCACTGGTCTGCTGAATCCCCCCGCGCGTTGTCCTCCCGTATCGAGGGCGGCTCGGAACGGTCCGGCCCGTCACCGCTGCACCCAGCCAGTGGTGACGGGCCGGACTGTTTGTTGCCGGCAGCTGCCCGGAGCCTCCTCGGCGGCTCGCGTCAGTGATGGTGGGCTTGCGCACAGGGTGAGATTGCTTGCGAAAGCCGCTGCGAATCTCAGTATCTGATCACAACGGGACCGTTATCCGAGTGGCTGGCGGCCGGTGGGGGTTAGGCTCAGAGCACTTGTCTCAAGTCCCGCCTGCCCCACGAGGAGTGCCCATGGTTCAGCCCAGTCCCAGTTACACCGTCGCCCTGTATCTCGAGGTGCCCGCCTCCCAGAAGGCGGTGGCCCGCCTGGTCGACACCGCCACTGCGACTGGCGCCATCGTCACTGGTGTCGATGTGGCCGACGCCGATGGTGACAAGCTCACCGTCAACCTGACCGCCGACACCCGCGACTCCAAGCACCGCAACGAGCTGGTCGCCAAGCTGGAGGAGATCGACGGCGTCGTCGTCCGCAATGTCGGTGACTCGACCTTCCTGACTCACGTCGGGGGCAAGATCGAGGTGACTGGCAAGTACCCGATCCACAACCGTCGTGACCTGGCCCGCGTCTACACCCCCGGTGTGGCCCGCGTCTGCAAGGCCATCTACGACCACCCCGAGCGTGCTCGGATGCTCACCATCAAGAAGAACACCGTCGCCGTCGTCACCGATGGGACCGCGGTCCTGGGCCTGGGGGACATCGGACCGTCGGCCGCCATGCCTGTCATGGAGGGCAAGGCCGTCCTGTTCAAGCAGTTCGGCAACGTGGACGCCTGGCCGGTGGCTCTGGACACGAAGGATCCTGAGGAGATCATCTCCATCGTCAAGGCCATTGCCCCGGCTTACGGGGGCATCAACCTGGAGGACATCGCGGCCCCCAAGTGCTTCGACATCGAGGCCCGTTTGCGCGAGGAGCTCGATATCCCCGTCTTCCACGACGACCAGCACGGCACCGCCATCGTGACCCTGGCGGCCCTCATCAACGCTCTGAAGATCGTGGGCAAGAAGATCGAGGACGTGCGCATTGTCCTGTCCGGTGTCGGCGCGGCTGGCAGCGCCATTGCCAAGCTGCTCATGGCGCACGGAGCCACGGACATCGTCGGTTACGGACGCAGCGGGGCTCTGTCCTCGGCGAACACTGAGGGAATGAACGAGCACCGCAAGTGGCTGGCGGAGAACACCAACCCGCGTCAGGTGACCGGTTCCCTCAAGGAGGGCCTCAAGGGGGCTGACGTCTTCATCGGTGTCTCCTCGGGCAACCTGCTCGAGCCCGAGGACCTGGAGGTCATGAACGACGGCGCCATCGTCTTCGCCATGGCCAACCCGATCCCGGAGGTCGACCCGATCCGTGCCGCCGACTACGCCGCCGTGGTGGCGACCGGACGCTCGGACTTCCCCAACCAGATCAACAATGTGCTGGCCTTCCCGGGCCTCTTCCGCGGCCTGCTGGACACCGGCATCACCGACATCTCCACCGAGCTGCTTCGGGCCGCCTCCACCGGTATCGCCTCGGTGATCGCCGACGACGAGATCAGCCCCGTGTACATCATCCCCGGTGCCTTCGACACCCGGGTCGCCGACGCCGTGGCCAAGGCGGTCCGCAAGTTCGCCGAGACGGAGTGAGGGCTGTTACGTTCCATATGACGCGGCAAGGGGCGTGAGACACCCGCGGGTGTCTCACGCCCCTTGCCGCGCTCAGTACATGGCCTGAGCTCGCTCGTCAGTCAAGACGGCGTCGGCGGCATCAGCGCAGCCAGGAGTCGCCGACCAGACGAAACCACCAGGTGCCCAGCCCCAGGGTGTCGCCGGCCCCGAGCATTCCGGCCATGAACAGCCAGTCGCCGGCCGGATTGGCCAGCAGCTCGAAGGCGCTCCCGACGGGGCTGTTGACCGCCACACCCTTGATGAAGCCCTGGGTGCTGACCTCCATAGATCCAGGCCATCTGACGAGGCGTGGAGAATCCGACGCCGGACGCCAGGCAGTTGAGCAGTAAACCGATTAGCCGATAGTAGGTGCGTCGGGCTGGTCGGTGGACACTGACGAACGGCGAGGTGCTGCTGCTGCACATGCGGGCGGTTACTGAAAGTGTTGGGATGTCGCCGAAAAGTAGGTGTGTCCTGGATCATGGGCTCCCGGTTTGACGTCCGTGGGGTGGACCTGCCTAAAGTACAGCCCGCTGCCGAACGGGCCGGGCCTGGCTCAAGGCCTTCCGGTAGCGGATCTGCTACGGCGGAACGTCGATCGGTGTGACCGAGAGCAATGCTCATGAGGTTGACGCTGAACCGGCAAATGTTCTAAGGTAGCGGAGTTGCTCGCCAGAGCGAGGTTAAGTCGGAAGACTTGATCGAGCCTCGGCTGGGTGTGTTGTTTGAGAACTCGATAGTGTGTCATGTTTTTTATGCCATTGCCCTGGGGGCTGCGCGTGACTTTGGTTGTGTGTGGTTTTTGGGGTTTGTTTTGTTTTGGTTTGCCTGGTCCTCGCTTCTTTT
>NZ_JASPFC010000031.1:0-31801 GCF_031296635.1 Actinomyces acetigenes | reverse complement strand
TGCCCTCCCCACCAATGTCGGTAACCGGTGGTGAATGTGTATCCAAGTGACGTCGACCAGATCTTCTTGAGTTTATTGCCTTCAATATGGAATCCCATCAGGTCTGTTTTATCGTCGTTCTTGTGGTGAATGACAACGATATAGTGTCCGCACGAGTACGTGTCCCACGTAAAATCGTTCTCCCACGCCGGGAGGCCCGTGTCAAGACTCCATGTCTCCTTCCATGAAGAGTCTTCCGTTTGATGTCCTTCCATCTCGCAGGAGGCAGGTGGAGGTGGTGGAGGGGATGCGCTCGGTGCAACGTGTGACGTGGTGTTCACGGCCACTCGTCCCACCATGACGAGGGCTGCCACGCAGGTGGCTCCAAGAAGGACCGCGAGCCACAGCCCTACTGCGTGGCGGGGCTTGCTGGCCTGCGCGTTCCCGGTCAGGGTCGTCGGAGTGTGTTCGGGCTGGTTCAGTCCGGTCGTGTCGCTCTCGTGGTGGGCGTCTGAGGGCGGTCCGTCCGTCGAGGGGGTGCTGGGAGGGCGGATCGACGTCGGAGTGCTCTGTCCGGAGCGGGGCGGTCGGATCGATGAGCTCTTGCCGGGCGGCTGGATGCTGCGATTGCCGAAGGGGAGAAGCCTCATGGGCGAAGCATGCTCCGGTGTCGTGGGCCGCGCTGGGTTTTGACCGGTGCGAAGCGTGCGGGTTGAGTCAATCGGCGTGGTGCCCCATTGAAGCGGCACTCGCCGCTCGGAGCCGGCGTCGGCTGTGGGCGATCTCGCACCGAGTGGTGGGTCGGCGCCCCGGCTCGGGCTGGCGACCTCCTTGGAGGCTCTGGCAGAATGTCCGGCTGTACTCGGTCGGACGTCGGTCCCTCTCCCGGCCCCGGTCGCGTCTCGGCTCACGCCGGAAACCGTTGCTTGACCCCACCGGGGACCAGCGCGCGCCAAACCATCCAGAACCAGGAGTTCAACCAAGTGGCAGTCAAGATTCGCCTCAAGCGCATGGGCAAGAAGTTCGCCCCCTTCTACCGGGTCGTCGTCCTCGACTCCCGCAAGAAGCGCGATGGCCGTGTTATCGAGGAGATCGGCGTCTACGATCCGATGCAGGAGCCCTCGCTCATCCGCATCGACTCCGAGCGCGTCCAGTACTGGCTCGGTGTGGGCGCTCAGCCCTCCGACGCTGTCTACAAGCTGATCAAGATCACCGGCGACTATCACCAGTTCAAGGGCCTCAAGGGTGTCGAGAGCACCCTCAAGGTCAAGGACGCCGACGCCGCTGCGGTCGCCAAGGAGGCCGCGGTCAAGGCCGCCGCCGACGACGCTGAGAAGCGCAAGGCCGCCGCCGCCAAGGCCAAGGCCGACGAGGAGGCCGCTGCGGCGGCCGAGGCCGCCGAGTCCAAGGCTGAGGAGTCCGCCGAGGGCCAGGCCTCCGATGAGGCCGCCGCCGAGGAGGCCTGAGATGCTGGCCGACGCCCTCGAGCACCTCGTACGGGGCATCGTCGACAACCCTGACGACGTCACCGTCACCTCCCGGTCGCTGCGCCGCGGCGACCTGCTGGAGGTGCGGGTCAACCCCGAGGACCTCGGCCGAGTCATCGGCCGCTCGGGCCGTACTGCTCGAGCACTGCGCACAGTGGTCGGAGCGCTGGCGGACTCGCCGGTGCGCGTCGACGTCGTCGACACCGACCGCCGCTGAACGCGGGGCTTTCAGGTCGGTGCTGTAGGCCGCCTCGGCCTCGGTCGGTCTGATCAATCACCACGAGTGCCCGGTCCCCGCCAGGGGGCCGGGCACCGTCGTCCTGCCGGGCCTGCGCGCCCCTGTGCCGCCTGCGCGACGACCACCGCTGGCAGAGGGATGGCCCGCATCGAGTTGGTCAACCTCACGCCGTCGGTGCGCCACCTCATCCCCGCGGCCGATGGGAACGCAGACCACGGCGCGGTAGGTTGGCGTCAGACATCCAGACCTTCCGGACAAACCGTTCCATGCCCCGATCCCAGGAGAACAGGTGCTGCTCACCCTTGCTGTCATCGGTCCCGCCCACGCCCTCAAGGGCGAGGTGCGTCTCGAGATCCGTACCGATGACCCCGCGGGGCGTCTCGCACCCGGAACCACCGTCCCCACGGAGCCGGCCCACGCGGGCCCGCTGACGGTCAGTCGTCTGCGTTTCGACGGCTCGCGCTGGTTCGCCGCCTTCGAACAGGTGCGCGACCGCACGGCCGCCGAGGCGCTGCGGGGTGTCAGGCTCCTGGTCGAGACCGACGACGACGCCCCTGGCGGTGAGGGCTCTGAGGACTTAGAGGAGGCCTGGTACCGCCACGAGCTCGTCGGCCTGCGGGCTCTGAGCGTCTCCGGTGAAGAGCTGGGGGAGGTCACCGACGTAGAGCCCGGTGTTGCCCAGGACCGGCTCGTGGTCACCACCCCTGAGGGGGACGAGGTGGCCGTGCCCTTCGTCGAGGCGCTCGTACCGGACATCGACCCTGAGGCCGGCACGGTGACGCTGGCCCCGCCCGGTGGCCTGTTCCCCGGACGCGGCCAGGCGGAGGAGGCCAGGTGAGGATCGACGTCGTCACCATCTTCCCCGACTACCTCAAGGTCCTCGACCTCTCGCTCATCGGGAAGGCGGCCGACCGCGGCCCCCTCGACCTGCACGTCCACGACCTGCGCGACCACGCCCACGACCGGCACCGCACGGTGGACGACACGCCCCTGGGCGGTGGGGCCGGCATGGTCATGAAACCCGACGTGTGGGGCGAGGCCCTCGATGATGTGCTCACCGCACAGGCCCCCGGTACGCCCCGTCAGGTCCTCATCATCCCCACCCCCTCGGGTGAGGTCTTCACCCAGCGAACCGCCGAGGACCTGGCCGGCGCCGACAGCCTGATCTTCGCCTGTGGTCGCTACGAGGGCATCGACGCACGCGTGGCCGAGCACTACGCCTCCCGCGGTATCGAGGTGCGCGAGCTGAGTATCGGCGACTATGTGCTCAACGGCGGAGAGGTCGCCGCCGTCGTCATGATCGAGGCCATCGCCCGGCTCCTGCCCGGGGTCCTGGGCAACCCCGAGTCGCTGGTCGAGGAGTCCCACGGAGCCGCCGGCCTGCTGGAGTACCCCGCCCACACCCGCCCCACCCGGTGGCGCGGACTCCAGGTCGACCCCGTCCTGCTCTCCGGTGACCACGGCCGTATCGCCCGAGCGAGACGGAACCAGTCCATCGCCCGCACTGTCGAGCGCCGCCCCGACATGATCCAGGCCCTGGACCCCACCGACCTGGATCGTGAGGACCGCGCGGTCCTGGCCTCCATGGGCTGGGCGGTCCCGGCCGGGGCGGAGCATCCGGTTCCGGTGCGTCTTCGCAACGCCTCCGCCGACGACGCCCACGCCCTGGCCGCCCTCGCCGCCCGCACCTTCCCCGATGCGTGCGGGAACGTCATCGCCCCCGAGTTCCTCGAGCGGCACATCGCCACCACACTTGTTCCCGAGCTGTTCGCCACCTGGGCCGGAGACGACCGCGTCGGCCTCGTCGTCGCCGAGCTGCTCGAACCTCTTTTGGCAGGACCGGATTCCTCCCTCGGGGAGGAAGCGGGCGCGAGCACTGCTCCGGCTCTGGTCGGCTACGCCGCAGTACTGCGCGAGGAGGCCGACTCCGGCGGCGAGCGGCCCCACGGGATCGACCCCCGCCCCGCCTGCGTGCGGCCTGCCGGGGGAGAGGTCGTCGGCGAGCTGTCCAAGGTGTACGTCGACGCCACCATGAGAGGATCCGGACTGACCCCCGCACTTATGGACGCCGTGATACGCCAGGCCGCCGCCCACGGAACGGACCTGCTCTGGCTCGGCACCCACGTCACCAACAAGCGTGCCCAGAAGGCCTACAAACGGGCCGGCTTCCGCCAGGTCGGTACCCGCACCTACAACGTCGGTGGCCAGGACGCCCACGACGTCGTCATGACCCGGCGGACAGGAGAAGGCCTATGAGCAGCGGACCCGACCAGAACCTTCAGGACAGGACCGATGGGGATACGGATGAGGCAGTGACCCCGGGGAAGAGTCTGCGGGCCGACAATGACCGCCGGAACAGCCACCGGCACAAGGGCGGTGCCCACAAGGACAAGGCCGGGGCCAGCGAGGCCGCTGAGCCGGCCTCGATGGGGGAGCGGATCATCTTCCGCCTCAAGCAGTGGGGCATCACCCTGTCCTACCTGGTCGTCGCCGTGGTGATCATCGCCCTCATCCGCACCTTCGTCATCCAGAGCTTCACCATCCCGTCGGGGTCAATGGAGAACACCCTCAACGAGGGTGACCGCGTCACCGTGACGATGTACGACTCCGACAAGGTCAGCCGGGGCGACGTCGTCGTCTTCACCGACCCGGACCACTGGCTGACGGCCCAGGAGCCCACTGGTCTGCAAGGCGCAGCGCAGGACTTCCTCGTCGCGATCCGCATCTTCCCCCAGAATGCCGGCCACCACCTCATCAAGCGGGTCATCGGAATGCCCGGTGACCACGTCGTCGCCGACGGGAAGGGCTCCTTGACCGTCAACGGCGTCGAGCTCCATGAGAACTATCTCAAGCCCGGCCGGTCGGCCTCCGAGGTCGCCTTCGACGTCACCGTTCCCGAGGGCTACATCTGGGTCATGGGCGACAACCGTTCCAACTCCTCGGACTCCCGCTACCACCAGAACGACGTCCACCGCGGCTTCGTGCCCCTGGGCAACGTCGTCGGTGTCGCCAAGAACGTCGTGTGGCCCTACTCCCACTGGTCCAGCCTCACCTCCGGACACGCAGTCTTCTCCCAGGTCCCCGAGCCGACGTCCACCCCGACGGCACTGCCCAGCGGAGCGGCCGCGCCCGTCCCGGCGAGCACGCTGGCGGGCTCCGGGGACTGAACGCCCCGGATGCGTGCTGGGGCGTGAGAAAGGCGTGAACTCAGGCACGTCGAGGCTGACGCACTCGTCCGTGGACTGAGCCTGTGGCAAACTGAGCGGGCACTTGGGTCCTGCGGTTCCTCTGCCACTGGGGAGGCGACCGCTTCGAAGGAGCTCAGGGGCGTCCACCTCCGGCGCTGCCCCGTACGGCGCGGCGCCGCCGAACCAGCACTCCTGACCAGTGGCACGGGTGTGGAGAGAAACATGAACCTGATCGACGAGATCAACGCCGCATCACTGCGCGACGACATCCCCTCCTTCCGTCCGGGTGACACCCTCAAGGTCCACGTCAAGGTCGTTGAGGGATCGCGTACCCGCGTCCAGGTCTTCCAGGGCGTCGTCATCGCGCGCCAGGGCGGCGGCGTCTCGGAGACCTTCACCATCCGCAAGGTCTCCTTCGGTGTCGGTGTCGAGCGCACCTTCCCCGTCCACACGCCCTCCATCGAGAAGATCGAGGTCGTCACCCGGGGCCAGGTGCGTCGTGCCAAGCTCTACTACCTGCGCAACCTGCGCGGTAAGGCCGCCAAGATCAAGGAGCGTCGCGAGGACTGAGCGCCCGCACTCTCCAGGCGGCGCCCGGAGCCCACAGGTTCCGGGCGCTCGCCATCTCCCACCGCCGTGCAGCGGTGGACCCATGTCCATCAATTCCGGGGAAGGAGCACGGTGAGACCGGTGCAGGATGGTGCCGACGACGTCGGGCTGGACCTGAAGCAGGCCGATCCCTCCCAGATCGGTCGGGCCTCCAGGTCCGCGATCACACCGGCCTGCAGCTCTCCGTCCGCGGACTCCCCGCAGGAAACCCGCACGGCTTCTGAGAACGCCGGAGAGGCTCCGAAGCCGGCTCCGGTTGACGACAGCGACGAGTGGGACTACGACCCGTTCATTGACCCCGACGCCGAGCCCGAACCCGATGACGAGCTCACCGAGCTGCCACCCTCCATCCAACCCCGCCGGCAGGTGGCCCCCGCCATCCCCCCGCCGCAGACCAGCCCCTTGTACCAGCGGGTGATCAGGCTGGTACTCGTCGTGGCAGTCGTCATCCTGGTACCGGCTCTCCTACGGGCCTACGTCGTCCAGATCTACGAGATCCCCTCGGGCTCCATGGAACGCACCCTGCGTGACGGGGACAAGGTCGCCGTGCCCATGTACGGCTCCGATGACGTCGAACGGGGCGACGTCATCGTCTTCACCGATCCTGACGACTGGCTTCACGTCAAGGAGCCGACAGGGCTGCGCGGTGCCACCCAGAGGCTCATGATCGCAGTGAACCTTCTGCCGGAGAACACCGGCCATCACCTCGTCAAACGGGTCATCGGTGTCGGCGGTGACCATGTGGTCGCCGACGGGAAGGGGTCCTTGACCGTCAACGGCGTCGCGATCAAGGAGCCCTACGTCAAGGACGGTCAGTCCCCGTCGCTGACCTCCTTCGATGTCACCGTCCCCCAGGGCTACGTGTGGGTCATGGGGGACAACCGCAGCAACTCGGCCGACTCCCGCTACCACCGCGACGACGCCCACGGCGGCTTCGTGCCGCTCAAGAACGTGGTCGGGGTGGCCAGGGTGGTCTTCCAGTGGACGCATCTGAGCCGGTGGGGGCTCTTGGGAGGAGGGGAGCGCGCTTTCTCAGACGTCCCTGCGCGGGAGGCGACGTCGTCCGCACCGCCCTCGCCTCCGGCTGCTCCCACGGGTGACGGGGAGACGGCTTCTGGGGAGGAGGCGCCCTCGCAGGCCGCCGAGGACAGCAGCTCCGAGGACGTTGGCGCTGCCGGCGAGGGCCCCAGCGGCGATGACGGGCCGCAGGCCGAGCCCGGCGGGCCGGCTGACGTCCCGGATTCCTCCGGAAACTCCTCCGACCAGGAGCAGGCTCCGGGGAGAACGAGGTGAGTCCTCGGGGACGCACCCGCCCCGACCGGGCCCTGGAGAAGACTCTGCTGGAAACCCACGGCTACGTCGGCGGTCTGGACGAGGTCGGTCGCGGGGCCCTGGCCGGACCGGTCAGCGTCGGGCTGGCGATCGTGGCACGGTGCACCGATGACGACTTCCCCGAGGGGCTCGCCGACTCCAAGCAGCTGACGGCCCGGGCCCGAACAAGCCTGGTGGATCCCGTGCGTGACTGGCTCGTGGACCACGCCGTCGCCCACGCCTCACCGGCAGAGATCGATGAGCACGGCATCGTCGCAGCACTGAGAATGGCGGGTCTGCGGGCCCTGCAGCAGGTCGCTGAGCGCGGCCACGCCCCCGACGTCATCATCCTCGACGGCGTGGCCGACTGGCTCACCGCCACCCAGCCCGACCTGCTCACCGCCCTGGAAGGCGGGCACCTTCCCGAGACTGCTCCTGAGGCTGCCGGGTCTGCTCCCACCCCTCCGGTGCGCATGGAGGTCAAGGCCGACGCCCGGTGCGCCGTCGTCGCTGCCGCCAGCGTCCTGGCCAAGGTCGAACGCGACTGCCTCATGGCCGATCTTGACGACCCCGGCTACGGGTGGGCCTCCAACAAGGGCTACGCCTCGCCGGCCCACATCCAGGGACTCACCGCCCTGGGGGCCAGCGACCAGCATCGACGCAGCTGGCACCTGCCCGGCCTGGAGCAGCGCCACGGCTGAGGCGCCGCCTGATGCGGCTACCCGGCCCGGGGCGACTCATGGGCGGGCCGACTCGCCCCCGTGGCCTGCCGCCTCCAGCGGCTGCGGGCAGGCATGATGGCCCGGTGAGCGCAGAAGACCTCGAGTCCTATGAGAACGAGCTGGAGCTCTCGCTGTACCGGGAGTACCGCGACGTCGCCTCCCTGTTCTCCTACGTGGTGGAGACCGAACGGCGGTTCTACCTGGCCAACGCCGTTGACGTCCAGGTACGCACCAGCGGCGGGGAGGTCTTCTTCGAGCTCACTCTCGAGGACGCCTGGGTGTGGGACATCTACCGAGCCTCCCGGTTCGTCAAGTCCGTCCACGTCGTCACCTTCAAGGACGTCAACGTCGAGGAGCTCACCAAGCTCGAGATGGACATCCCCTCCCCCTGACCGCCTTCCCGATGCTGCGCCGCCTCTGACGGCTCCGTTCCGCTGGCCGCCCCCGCTCGCCGGGGGCCACAGGTCGCCTTCTGACACCGCCGTCCACAGGGCCGACGGGGCCGTGGCGCGCACCGGCTGAACCGGCCTCACGCTAGTGGCGGAGGTGATCGGGATGACCGACCAGGTCGCAGCAGCCACAAGGGGACGAACGGTGATCGCAGCCAGATGCGGCGATCACGGGCTTACACCGCCCTCCCGGGGCCCGGGCGGCGAAGGAGACGCTCGCGCAGGGGCCTCCCGCCAGAGCACCGGGCGGTGCGGCGAGGACCTCGCCGCCACCTACCTGGAGGACATCGGCTGGAAGATCCTGGAGCGCAACTGGCGCCCGGACCACGGCCTGCGCGGAGAGCTCGACATCATCGCCCTGGAGCCGGCTGCGGCGCACCACGAGCCGGGCAGCGCATCCGTCGCCGACCCGGAAGAGGCGTGGGCAAGGCCGAGGCTGGTCATCGTTGAGGTCAAGACCCGCAGCTCTCTGCGCCAGGGGCCACCGGCGGCCGCCGTCGACGCCCGCAAAGTCGCCCGACTGCGTGCCCTGGCGGCCGCCTGGGCGAGCACCCATGAGACCACGTCGCACGCCGGCATGCGCCTGGACGTCGTCTCCATCCTCCTGCGCGACGCGCGTCCTGCGCTGCTGCGCCACCACCGGGCGGTGGATGCGTCATGGGGCTAGCTCGCACGCTTGCTGTCACGCTGACCGGGTTGGCCGGGCACATCGTCGACGTCGAGGCCCACGCCACCCAGGGCCTGCCCGGATTCACCCTTGTGGGCCTACCCGATGCCGCCGTGCGCGAGTCGCGCGAGCGCGTCCGGGCCGCGTTGAGCACCTGCGGAGTCACCTGGGGCGAGCAGCGCCTGACCGTCAACCTCTCCCCGGCGGACCTGCGCAAGACCGGGACCGGGCTGGACCTGGCGCTCGCCCTGGCCGTCCTGGGAGCACGCGGGCGGCTCGGACGGAGCGCGGCCGGGCTCCTGGGACGAACCGTCTACATCGGCGAGCTCGGCCTGGACGGCTCCGTGCACTCCGTGCGCGGCGTTCTGCCCAGTGTCCAGGCCGCGGTGGCCGCAGGGGTGGAGGAGATCGTCGTCGCCCAGGAGGCCGCCGCCGAGGCTGAGCTCGTCCCCGGCGCCCGGGTCACCGCCGTCAGGCACGTCGGCCAGCTCGTCGAGCGCTACGGAGGGCGCCTGAGTGCGGCCGTGGCCGCCGCGCTGGAGCAGATCACCGAGGCCGCCGCAGACGAGGCCCCCACGACCCCGCCCCACGACGCCGAGCCACCGGACCTGGCTGACGTCGTCGGACAGGGCGAGGCCCGCCAGGCCCTCGAGGTCGCTGCCGCCGGGGGCCATCACCTCATCATGGTGGGGCCCCCGGGGACGGGCAAGACCATGCTGGCCGAGAGGCTCCCCTCCATCCTGCCGCCCCTGGAGCAGGCCGATGCCGTCACCGTCACCTCCCTGCACTCCGTGGCCGGCATCTTCGACCCCGCCCGCGGACTCATCACCCGGCCGCCATTGCGCGCACCGCACCACACGGCGACCCGGGCCGCCGTCGTCGGAGGCGGTTCCGGCCTGCCCCGGCCCGGGGACGTCTCCCTGGCTCACCGCGGGGTGCTCTTCCTCGACGAGGCCCCCGAGTTCAGTGCGGGAGTCCTGGACTGCCTGCGCCAGCCGCTGGAGTCGGGAGTGGTCACCATCGACCGCGTGGGCGGGCGTGCCAGCTACCCGGCCGCCTTCCAGCTCGTCCTGGCCGCCAACCCCTGCCCCTGCGGCAAGGCCGGCGGCCGCGGCCTGGAGTGCACCTGCACCTCCTTGCAGCGGCGACGCTACTTCTCACGACTGTCCGGTCCACTGCTGGACCGGGTCGACATCCAGGTCGAGGTCGGCGCCGTCAGCGCAGCCGATCTCGCTTCTTCCGGCCATGGAGAGTCCAGCGCCGTGGTGGCCCGGCGCGTTCTGCGCGCCCGCCGGGCCGCGGAGCGCAGACTGGCCGGCACCCCGTGGCGCCTCAACGCCGAGGTACCCGGCTCCTACCTCAGAGGCCCCGACGGTGGACTCAGCGCTCCGCTCAGCCGCCGGCTCATGACCGCCCTCGAACGCGGCGACCTCTCCCTGCGCGGGGTGGACCGGGTCCTCAGACTGGCCTGGACCCTCGCCGACCTCGAGGGGTTCGACACCCTCTCCCTCGCCCACATCGGGACCGCCCTGGCCCTGAGAACCTCAGGAGTGCGCCCATGACGCCCATGGCACTGCCCTACGACATCGACGATCCGGCGCTGGCACGCGCGACCTGGTCCCGCCTGGCCGAGCCCAACAGTGCCACCGCAGCCATGGTGGTGGGCCGGCTCGGGCCGAGTCCCGCCCTGAGGTGGCTGCTGGAGGAGGCCATCGACCCCTCTGGGCAGGTGCGCAGCTCGCCCCGCCCGCCGGTGCCACAGCCGCCTCCGGGAATGCCCGGTGACGGTGATATCAGCGCCTGCTGGGCTCAGGCCGCCGCCCGGTGGGCGCCGCGCCTGGAGGGACTCGACATCCGCCGCGAGCTCGATGTGCTCGACCGCCTGGGTGGGAGCCTTATCCTCCCGGGGGAGCCCTGGTGGCCGCCGGGACTCGACCAGCTCGAGCACCCGCCCTTCTGCCTGTGGGTGCGCGGGGACCCCTCGCTACTGGTTGGCGCCGCGGACCTGAGGGACAAGGACCTCGACGGCGGCATGCCCGGGGCCGTGGGAGATGACGACGCTCAGAGCGTCGCAGGCGCCGGTCAGCCGGTACGCGAGCAGCGGATGCCAGTGGGGCCCGCCAGCGGACTGTGCCTGGCACTGGTGGGGGCCCGGGCCTCCACCCGCTACGGTGAGAGCGTCGCCACCTCCCTGGCCTCGGGGGTGACGGCCCAGGGCGGCCTCATCGTCTCCGGGGGAGCCTTCGGCATCGATGCCTGCGCGCACCGCGGGGCACTGCAGGAGGGGCCAACGGTGTCGGTCTCCGCCGGGGGAGTGGACCGCCTCTACCCAGTGGGAAACACCGGGGTTCTGGAGGCAGTCATCGCCTCCGGGGCACTGGTGGCGGAGGTGCCACCGGGCTGTCAACCGGGCCGTCACCGGTTCGTCTCACGCAACCGCGTCATCGCGGCGATCTCGCAGGCGACGATCGTGGTGGAGGCGGCCTGGAGATCGGGAGCCTTGTCCACTGCTCACCGCGCTCTCGAGCTGGGCAGGCAGCTGGGCGCAGTTCCCGGCCCCGTGACCTCCATGTCCTCGGTCGGATGCCACCGGCTCCTGCGCAAGGGGGCAGTCTGCATCACCGACACCGACGACGCCCTGGAGCTGCTGACGCCCCTGGGCACCGTCGACGCGGACGCCGCCAAGGAGCAGGACCCCGAGCTGAGTGGCGGCGGGCTTCTCGACGGCCTGGACCCGGCCGCCTCCCTCGTCCTGGACGCCATGCCTGCCCGGGCCGCGGCGAGCACCGAGTCCATCGTCCGCTCCTCGGGGCTGTCCCCGAAGGAGACCACGTCGGCACTGGGGATCCTGGAGCTCTCAGGGAAGGTGGAGCGCACCGCCACCGGTTGGAGGCGGCGCTGCTCGAAGCGCTCACGTGATCAGGCCGGGGGAGCCTCGCTCGGCTGAGGTCGGGGAGGGGTGCGCATGTCCTTACCTCTGAGGCATGTATGCCGGGTGCCGTAGTCTTCAGGTGCCCGTGTCGCCCGGTCCTGCAAGCAGACCTTCGAATGGACCGATAAGAACCTGACGGATCAAGCCGATCACCGCCGTTGTTCGTCATCGCTGTCGTGAGAGGAGGTGCCCCATGTCGAGGACGCGCGCCGATCTGCTCGCCTCCTACCGCAGCTACCTGGCCCTGCAGCGAGACCTGTCCGGACACACCGTGCGCGCCTATCTCGTCGACATCAACGACCTGCTGAGCTTCCTCGGTGTCGGTGAGGGGGACACTGAACCCATTGACGCCGCCCTGGCCACCCTTGACCTGGCGGACCTGCGGGACTGGCTCGCCGCGATGGCCGCGAGCGGTCACTCGCGCGCCACCCTGGCCCGCCGCTCGGCCTCGGTGAGGACCTTCTCCTCCTGGGCCTTCGAGACGGGACTGCTCACCTCCGACGTCGCCGCGCGCCTGCGTGCGCCGCGCGTCGACAACCGTCTGCCCGGGGTGCTGACGACCCAGCAGGCCTCACAGCTGCTCAAGACCGCCGCGGACCTCGCCTCGGACGGGGACGTCCTGGCCGTGCGGGACCTGGCCATTATCGAGACGCTCTACGCGACCGGCGTGCGGGTTTCCGAGCTCGTCGGCCTGGATGTTGCCGACCTCGACCACTCCCAACGGACCCTGCGAGTCCTGGGGAAGGGTCGGAAGGAGCGGACCGTCCCCTACGGGGTGCCCGCCGCCAAGGCGCTGGAGGCATGGCTGCGTCGGCGCGGTGAGATCTGCGCCGACGACGCGGGAGGCGCCCTCTTCCTCGGGGCGCGGGGGCGGCGTATCGATCCCCGGGTGGTGCGCGACGTCGTCCACCGCCTGTGCACGGCCGCCCAGGTCCCCGACCTGGGCCCGCACGGACTGCGGCACAGCACTGCCACCCACGTCCTGGGCGGGGGAGCGGACCTGCGCAGCGTCCAAGAGCTCCTCGGGCACTCCTCCCTGGCCACGACCCAGCGCTACACCCACGTCTCGGCTGAGCGTCTGCGCAGCGTCTACGAGCAGGCATTCCCTCGCGCCTGAGCGGAACCCGTACGGGGCCGTGTTCTTCAGTGAAGGGGCTTGAGGCGGATGACGGCCGGCTGCAGCAGGCGCAACGGGTTGATGTAGGTCTTGGGGCCGGTGCGCGCCCCCCAGTGCAGGGCGCAGACCCCGTCCGAACGGTGCCCCGGCAGCAGGGTGCCGACGACCTGGCCCGCAGCCACCGCGTCGCCCGCGCTGACGGCCGGTTCGACCGGCTCATAGGTGGTGCGGATCCCGTTGGCGTGGTCGATGGACACCACGGGACGCCCGGCCACCATGCCGGCGAAGGCGACCGTCCCCGCGGCGGCGCTGCGGATCTGCGTGCCCTCCGCGGCCGCGAGATCCACTCCCCGGTGCCCGCGTCCCCACACGACGGCGGGCGGGTCGAAGCCCTCCACCACGGTGGCCGGCGCGCCGGTCGGCCACTGGAAGCGGCCCCGCGGGCGACGGGGGCCCGCAGGCCGGTCCGTTAGCGCCTGGCCGCCCGTCCCCGTCTCGTTGACGAGCCGAGAGGGCGGGCTCAGGCTCGTCACGAGAGAGGCCGACGAGGTCAACCAGTGGGCGGCTTCGGCCGGCTCGGGCGCGCTGCCCGTGCGCTCGGGAAGCAACGGGTCCTGGACCCACGGAGCCGAAACCGTGGTCACGGCGGTGCTGGTGGCCGGACTGGTGCCTGTGCTCATACCCCGAGCCGGTGGTGTACCGGGCAGTGCGGCCAGTGAGCCGCAGGCGACCAGTGCCGTTGCCAGCGCGGCGAGACGGCGGGGCGGGATGTGGGAAGGAGGGGACGGTGTGTGAGGATCTCGGCGGCGTGGGCTTCGCCGGAGTTGCTGTGAGTGCATGCCCTCAGAGTGCGCGCCGAGCGGCCTTCAGCGCCGGGGACGTCGTCGGCCCTGTGGAAAGCCCCTCGAGGAAGCGGCCTGTGGTGACCGGGACGACTCCGAATACCGCTGATTCGCCCTCGGCCGCTGGTTCAGTCCTGTGGTAGCCTCGCCTCCGCAGCATTCTGCGGATCGCTCCGGCGTCAGCGGGAGACGGGCCCCGAATGCTGACTTCGCGTGCCTGCACCCGAGCAACTCGGGACGTCCCTCCGGGCGACACGGTCGCGGTCCCGGTCATCACGGTTCGCCACGGTGAACGGGTGGCCGTGCGTCGCAGGCACCAGGCCCCATCCGCGCCGGCTCCCAGCCGGTCACCGGCTCCGGTGCGCGTTCGCAAGCGTGCGGAACCACGGGGAAGAACCCAGAAGAAGAACCCCGGGACGTCTCCGAGCGCAGCTCGACCGTCCCCCGAATGATCGTGCGTCGAGCAACCTCTCGGCTCACACGGAAGGACCGTCATGGCCGTCGTTACCATGCGCCAGCTCCTTGACAGCGGTGTCCACTTCGGGCACCAGACTCGTCGCTGGAACCCCAAGATGAAGCGCTTCATCCTCACCGAGCGCAACGGCATCTACATCATCGACCTCCAGCAGTCCATTGAGGGCATCAACACCGCCTACGACTTCGTCAAGGAGATCGTCGCTCGCGGCGGCAACATCCTGTTCGTCGGAACCAAGAAGCAGGCCCAGGCCGCCGTGGCCGAGCAGGCCCAGCGCGTCGGCATGCCCTACGTCAACCAGCGCTGGCTGGGCGGCATGCTCACCAACTTCTCCACCGTGCGCGCCCGCCTGGACCGCATGAAGGAGCTCGAGCAGATCGACTTCGACGACGTGGCCGGCTCCGGCCACACCAAGAAGGAGCTGCTCATGATGCGCCGCGAGAAGGACAAGCTCCAGCGCACCCTGGGCGGTATCCGCGACATGAGCAAGCTCCCCGCGGCCGTGTGGGTCGTGGACACCAAGAAGGAGCACCTGGCCATCTCCGAGGCCCAGAAGCTCGGGATCCCGGTCATCGCCATCCTGGACACCAACTGCGACCCGGACGAGGCCACCTACGGCATCCCCGGCAACGACGACGCCATCCGCGCCGTCACCCTGCTCACCCGTGTCGTCGCCGACGCCACCGCTGAGGGCCTGCTGGCCCGCTCCGGCGGTCGCGCCCGCACCGGTGAGGAGGCCGAGGTCGCCCCCGCTGACGCCGAGCCGCTGCCCGAGTGGGAGGCCCAGCTCCTCGCCGGAGCCGAGGCCGACGCCCCGGCCGCTGAGGCTGCTGAGACCGCCGAGGCCCCCGCCGCCGAGCAGGCCTGAGCCCACCCCTCAGCTCCTCGCTCACAGCGCGGTGTCCCCGCGCTGTGAGCACCTCTCACTCGTCCTTTTTCACACGTCAATTAGTCACTGACTGACCAGGAGACATTCATGGCGAACTACACCACCGCTGACATCAAGGCGCTGCGCGAGAAGACCGGCGCCGGCATGCTCGACGTCAAGAAAGCCCTCGACGAGGCCAACGGCGACGCCGAGAAGGCCATCGAGATCATTCGCGTCAAGGGCCTCAAGGGCATTGCCAAGCGCGAGGGCCGCGCCGCCTCCGCCGGCCTCATCGCCGCCAAGGTCGTCGACTCCGGCAACGGCCAGGTCGGCGTCCTCGTCGAGATCAACGCCGAGACCGACTTCGTGGCCAAGAACCAGAAGTTCCTCGACTACGCCGAGCAGGTCCTCACCGCCGCCCTGGACTCCGGCGCCACCGACGCCGAGGCCCTGGCCGAGGTCAAGGTCGACGGCTCCACCGTCAAGGAGCTCACCGACGGCATGCAGGCCGTCATCGGCGAGAAGATCGTCGTGCGCCGCGTCGGCCGCCTCGAGGCCGACAAGATCGAGCTCTACCTGCACCGCACCAACCCCGATCTGCCCGCCCAGGTCGGCGTCCTGGTGGGCACCGACGCCAAGGCCGCCGAGGTGGCTCACGACGTCGCCATGCACATCGCCGCCTACTCCCCGGCCTACGCCACCCGCGAGGACATCCCGGCCGAGGTCGTGGACAAGGAGCGCGCCATCGCCGAGGAGACCACCCGCGCCGAGGGCAAGCCCGAGAAGGCCATCCCCAAGATCGTCGAGGGCCGCCTCAACGGCTTCTTCAAGGAGAACGTCCTGGTCGACCAGGCCTTCGCCAAGGACCCCAAGACCACGGTCGGCAAGGTCGTCAAGGCCACCGGCGGCGAGCTGACCGGCTTCGTGCGCTTCCGCGTCGGCGCCTGATCCGCTCACCGTTCGGGGCGGGGGCGCGAGCATCATGCTCGCGCCCCCGCCCCGTCTTGTTCCTCTCTCACTCATCGACACCCCTCACCGCCGGCTCCCCAGGGCGGCTCTTGTGCACGTCTCATGAGTGGTCCTCGTCCCACGGCGTGTCTGGCCATCCGGGTTGACCCTCATCGTGGCCCGGCGCCCGCCCGGGACGGGGTAGGCTGTGCCAAGCCTGCCCACCGAACCCAGGAGACATAGCGCAATGAGTCAGGAACCGGCTCGTGACGACCGCGTTGCCCATGGCACGCACCCCAGACGTGTTCTACTCAAGCTCTCCGGTGAGGTCTTCGGTGGCGGATCGATAGGTCTGGACTCCGACGTCGTCTCTGACGCCGCCCGCCAGATCGCCGAGGCCGTGCGTGCCGGAGTCCAGGTTTCTGTCGTCGTCGGAGGCGGGAACTTCTTCCGCGGCGCCGAGCTCTCCTCACGTGGCATGGACCGTGCCCGCGCCGACTACATGGGCATGCTGGGAACTGTCATGAACGCCCTGGCCCTTCAGGACTTCATCGAGAAGGCGGGGGTGCCCGCCCGCGTCCAGACCGCCATCGCCATGGGACAGGTCGCCGAGTCCTACATCCCCCTGCGGGCCATCCGCCACATGGAGAAGAACCGCGTCGTCGTCTTCGGCGCCGGTGCCGGCCTGCCCTACTTCTCCACGGACACCGTCTCGGCCCAGCGCGCCCTGGAGACCCACTGCGATGAGCTGCTCGTGGGCAAGAACGGGGTCGACGGCGTCTACACCGCCGATCCCCGCAAGAACCCTGAGGCCCGGCGCCTGGACCAGCTCACCTACGAGCGCGCCCTGGCCGACGGCCTCCAGGTGGTCGACGCCTCCGCCTTCGCCCTGTGCCGCGACAACGGCCTGACCATGCGGGTCTTCGGCATGGGGGAGCCCGGAAACATCACCCGAGCCCTGCTGGGTGAGAGAATCGGGACACTCGTCAGCTGCGACTGACCCGGCTGCGGGCTCCGGCGGGCCGCCGACGGCCCCCTTCGAGCCCCGTGACCGCCCCGGCGCAGACGGCCAGCACACCCTCCCAACCCGCAGCCATCCCCACGATGGCCGACCACTACCTGACGAACCCACGACCGCCCAGTAGCCCAGTAAAGGAAGCACCATGATCGACGACGTCATGCTCGAGGCCGAGGACAAGATGGACAAGGCCCTCCAGGCAGCCAAGAGCGAGCTGGCCACCATCCGCACCGGCCGCGCCAACCCCTCGATGTTCAACGGGATCGTCGTGGACTACTACGGCGCCCCCACCCCGCTCCAGCAGCTCGCCTCCCTGACGATCCCCGAGGCCCGCACCGTCCTGGTCAGCCCCTTCGACCGCTCCGCCATGAAGGACATCGTCACCGCCATCCGCGAGTCCGACCTCGGCGTCAACCCCACCGATGACGGCACCGTCATCCGCGTCACCCTGCCGGCACTGACCGAGGAGCGCCGCAAGGACTACGTCAAGCTCGCCCGCTCCCGCGCCGAGGACTCCCGCGTCCAGGTGCGCGGTATCCGCGGCAAGGCCAAGAAGGAGCTCGAGGCCATCAAGAAGGACGGCGAGGCCGGGGAGGACGACGTCAAGCGCGCCGAGCACGAGCTCGACGGCCTCACCAAGCGCTTCGTCGAGCAGATCGACGCCGCCCTGAGCGCCAAGGAGGCCGAGCTGCTCGAGGTCTGAGCCGCCTCGCCCCGGGATCGACCGCGTCTGCGCCCGGCCTCCCGCCCCTGTCCCGTCAACCCCTGTGAGCCCCGTGTCGCCTCTGCTGAACCCGCGCCCCACGCGCAACCACGACCCCCTGCCTGCCACCGGGCGGGCGGGACGCAACCTGCCCGCCGCCATCGGGGTGGCGGTCGTGCTCATCGCCGTGGTCCTGGGCTCCCTGGCCTTCTACAAGGTCATCTTCGTGGGCGTCGTCGTGCTGGCCGTCTGCGGGGCGCTGTGGGAGCTGGCGGCGGCCTTCGCCCGCAAGCGCATCCGCCTGCCCCTGGCGCCGCTGTGGCTGGGGACCCTGGGAATCTCCGTGTGCGCCTGGGAGGTGGGGGCGGAGGCGGCCTTCGGGGCCTACGTCGCCACCGTCGGCGCCTGCGTCCTGTGGAGCTTCATGGACCAGGCCGAGGCGGAGGTCGGCACCGTCCTGGAGCAGGCCGGCCACGACATCCCCCGCACCGAGGCCCACGACGAGGTCCGCCGCTCGCGCTCCAGCGCCGCGGCCGCCTCGGTCTTCGCCGCCACCTACCTGCCCTTCCTGGCCGGTTTCGCCGTCCTGCTCCTGGTGCAGGAGCACGGCGTGGGAAAAGTCATGATGCTCATCGCCCTGGCGGCCGCCAACGACACCGGCGGGTGGATGGCCGGCATCACCTTCGGCCGTCACCCCCTGGCGCCCTCGGTCTCACCCAAGAAGTCCTGGGAGGGGCTCATGGGCTCCCTCATCGCAGCTCTCGCCACCGGTGCCGGCTGCGTCTGGGCCATCGGCGGCCCCTGGTGGGCCGGAGCCGTACTGGGTGCCTGCACCGTGGTCGTCTCCACCCTGGGCGACCTGGGGGAGTCCCTGCTCAAGCGGGATCTGGGACTCAAGGACATGGGCACGCTCCTGCCCGGACACGGCGGAATCATGGACCGGCTCGACTCGATCCTCGTGGCCGCCCCACTTGTCTACGCCTTCACCCTCCTGGTGAAATAGGGACGGCATGCCGCACCCACCCCTATCGACCAGCCCGGCCCTCCCCAGCCCCGGGACACGAGGAGCACGAGCGTGAGTCCATCGCGAGCACAGCAGCGCCCCCGGCGCCCGCAGCCCGTCAGCATCACCGGACGGCCGAGTGACGGCCGGGTCCAGGTCATGCCCACCGACCAGCCCCCGGAGGGCGCCACCAGCCCCGACGCCAAGCCGCGCCTGTCCTTCGCGGTGCCCGCCGCGCGCGGCAAGGCCCCCCGCCACCTGGCCGACCTCGACCTGGCCGGGCGCAAGGCCGCCTGCAAGGACTCGGGCCTGCCCTCCTTCCGGGCCGACCAGCTCTCACGCCACTACTTCACGCACTTCACCCGTGACAGCGCGGACATGACCGACCTGCCCGCCGCCCAGCGCGAGCAGCTGTGCGCCGAGCTGCTGCCCGAGCTCATCACCCCGGTGCGCGCCCTGCGCGCCGACGGCGGACGCACCATCAAGCACCTGTGGGAGCTGCACGACGGCGTGCGCGTCGAGAGCGTCCTCATGCGCTACAAGGAGCGCACCACCCTGTGCGTCTCCTCCCAGGCCGGCTGCGGCATGGCCTGCCCCTTCTGCGCCACCGGCCAGATGGGCCTGACCCGCAACCTGTCCACCGGGGAGATCGTGGAGCAGGTGCGCCACGCCGCCCAGGCCTCGGCCGCCGGGGAGCTGACCGGGGGACCGGCCCGCCTGTCCAACGTGGTCTTCATGGGCATGGGCGAGCCGATGGTCAACTACAAGAACGTCGTCGGCGCCCTCCACCGGCTCATTGAGCCTGCCCCGGAGGGCTTCGGCCTGTCGGCCCGCGGCATCACCGTCTCCACCGTGGGACTCGTCCCCCTCATCCGCCGGCTCGCCAGCGAGGGGCTGCCGGTGACCCTGGCAGTCTCCCTGCACGCCCCCGACGACGAGCTGCGCGACGAGCTCATCCCCGTCAACTCCAAGTGGAAGGTCGGCGAGCTGCTCGACGCCGCCCACGACTACTTCCTGGCCACCGGCCGGCGCGTGTCCATCGAGTACGCGCTCATCAAGGACATGAACGACCACGCCTGGCGCGCCCAGCTGCTCGCTGACGAGCTCAACCGCAGGGACACCGGATGGGCTCATGTCAACCCCATCCCGCTCAACCCCACCCCGGGATCCATCTGGACCTGCTCGGAGGTTGCGGTTCAGGATATGTTCGTCAACACGCTCCGGCGTGCCGGAATTACCACGACAGTGCGAGACACTCGAGGCAGCGACATCGACGGTGCCTGCGGTCAGCTCGCGACCGAGGTACTCAACCAGGAGAGGGCCAAGACGACATGAGCGACATGTTCCCCAAGGCAGCGCTCCTGCGACCGGGCTACCGCCCCGAGCAGGTGGACCGCTACTTCGAGACGGCTCACGAGATCTACGACGCCGGTGAGCTCGACGAGATGGACTCCGAGGGCGTGCGCACCGTCGCCTTCGACGTCGTCCTGCGCGGCTACCAGCCCCAGGCCGTGGACGCGGCCCTCGACCGACTAGAGGCCGCCTTCCTCCAGCGCCGGCGCGCGGCCTTCGTGGCCAAGAATGGTCGCCAGGCCTGGATGGATCAGGTCACCCAGCTCGCCACCACCCTCTACCCGCGTCTGCTGCGCCCGGCCGGCGAGCGCTTCGCCCCGGCCTCCGGGCAGGGGTATGACAAGACCGACGTCGACGCCCTCATGGACCGCATCGCCGGCTACTTCGACTCCGACACCACCCTGACCTCCAGCGAGGTGCGTGGAGCGGTCTTCCGCCGGGCCCGGGGGAACAAGGCCTACGGGGAGCCCAGCGTCGACCGTTACCTGGCGCGCGTCGTCGAGGTCCTCCTGTCCGTCGAGTGAGTCGAGCCCGTCCTGAGGAAACCTGCCACCCCATGACCAGCCACGCACCAGTGCCCTCCCATCTCCCACAACGACTGGTCCTCCTGGGATCCACCGGGTCGATCGGCACCCAGACCCTCGAGGTCCTCTCCCGGCTGGGGGCGCACGCCCCGCGAGTGGTCGCCCTGGCCGCCGGCGGATCACGCCTGGAGCTCCTGGCCCGCCAGGCCATCACCTGGGAGGTCCCCGTCCTGGCCGTCACCGGCGGGGGAGAGGACCTCTCCGACCGCCTGCGCCAGGCCCTGAGAGCCGCAGCCGCCCAGGCGGGCCGTCCCGACCCGGTCACCACCATCCTCACCGGCCCCGACGCCGCGACCACGGCGGTTCAGGCCGCCGAGCTCGAGGCCTGCGACACGGTCGTCAACGGGATCACCGGCTCGGTGGGCCTGCTGCCCACGCTGGCCGCCCTGGCCAGTGGAGCCCGCCTGGCCCTGGCCAACAAGGAGTCCCTCGTCGTCGGGGGCGCTCTGGTCCGCCAGGCGCTCGCCCGACCCGGCCAGATCGTTCCCGTGGACTCCGAGCACTCCGCCATCGCTCAGGCCCTGGCCTGCGGCCGCCACGAGAAGGGACTGACCAGTCCCGTCCTCAGCGGACGCAGCGAGGTGCGGCGGCTGGTCCTGACCGCCTCCGGCGGACCCTTTCGCGGGCGCAGCCGCGCCGAGCTCACCGGGATCAGTGCCGCCGCCGCCCTCAAGCACCCCACCTGGGACATGGGGCCGGTGGTGACCATCAACTCCTCGACCCTCATCAACAAGGGGCTCGAGCTCATCGAGGCCCACCTCCTGTTCGACGTGGCACCCGAGCGGATCGACGTCGTCGTCCACCCCCAGTCCGTCATTCACTCCATGGCGGAGTTCACCGACGGCGCCACCATCGCCCAGGCCTCCCCGCCCGACATGCGCCTGCCCATCGCCCTGGGCCTGACCTGGCCTGAGCGCCCCGACCTGTCGGGCCTGGTGACTCCCAACGACTGGCGCGAACCGGTCAGCTGGACCTTCGAGCCGCTGGACAGTGCCGCCTTCCCCGCCGTCGACCTGGCCCGCAGCGCCGTGGCGGCCTCGGACACCCACCCGGCCGTCCTCAACGCGGCCAACGAGCAGGCCGTCGCCGCCTTCCTCGCCGGCGGCCTGGAGTGGCTGGACATCGTCGAGATCGATGCGGCCGTCGTCGGCGAGCACGAGGGCCTGACCGGCCCGGGCCTCGACGATGTCCTGGCCGTGGAGACCTGGGCACGCGCCCGCGCCGACGAGCTCATCGCGGCACGAAACGGAGGAACGCACTCGTGAGCACCACCTTGGCCTACATCCTGGGCATCGTCATCCTCGTCATCGGGATCGGTGTCTCAGTGGCCCTTCACGAGCTCGGGCACATGATCCCCGCCAAGCGGTTCGGCGTGAAGGTCCCCGAGTACTTCATCGGCTTCGGCCCTAAGATCTGGTCGTTCAAGCGCGGGGAGACCGAGTACGGCGTCAAGGCCATCTGGCTGGGCGGCTACGTCAAGCTCGTCGGCATGCTGCCGCCCGCCAGGCCCGACAGGCCGGACCGCCGGCGCAAGGACGGAAGCCTGGGCATGGTGGGTGAGGCGCGCGCCGAGGCCCTGGAGGAGATCCGGCCCGGGGAGGAGCACCGGGCCTTCTACCACCTCAGCGTCCCCAAGAAGCTCATCGTCATGGCCGGGGGGATCCTCACCAACCTGGTCCTGGGGATCGTGCTGCTGGCCGTGGCCGTCGGCGTGGTCGGTATCCCCGGACGCACGACGACGCTGTCGACCGTGACCCCCTGTGTCTCGTCCGACATCGACGCGGGCGCCCCCTGCCGGGACTCCGACCCGGTCGGCCCCGCCAGCGCCGCCGGCATCAAGGTCGGCGACAGGATCGTCTCCTGGGGCGGGGTGAAGGTCTCCACCTGGGAGGAGCTTCAGGCCCGGATCGCCGCCGGCGGTACCAGCCCCACCGAGGTCGTCATCGAGCGCGACGGAGCCGAGCACACCGTGAGCGTCACCGCGGTCGAGGCCCAGCGCACCGTCCGCGACGCACAGGGCGCCCCGGTCAAGGACGCCTCCGGGGCAGTACGCACCCAGGCCCGCCCCTATGTCGGCATCTCTCCGTCGCTGGGAACCATCCCCCTGAGCCCCGCCAAGATCCCGGGCATCATCGGGCAGGCCATCGGTGGGACGGTCAAGGCCATCGCCACCCTGCCGGTGGGCCTCTATCACGCCGTCCAGGCGGCGCTGGGCGTTGAGCAGCGCAGCGCCGACAGCGGCGTCGTGGGCCTGGTGGGGATGGGGCGTATGGCCGGCAACGCCACCAGCGGCGGTGTGTCCGGGGGCGGAGCGGTCCCCCTGTCGATGCGGGTGAGCACCATGCTCATGCTGCTGGGCAGCCTCAACCTGGCGCTGTTCGCCTTCAACCTGGTGCCCCTGCTGCCCCTGGACGGCGGGCACGTACTCGGAGCCTGCTGGGAGGGCACCCGGCGCTCGATCGCCAAGGCGCAGGGCAAGCCCGATCCGGGGCCGGTGGACACGGCCAGGATGCTGCCGGTCGGTCAGGTCGTCTTCGGTCTGCTCATCATCATGGCCCTGGTCCTGGTGTGGGTGGATATCGCTGCGCCGCTGTGAGGCCCGCAGGGCCGGGCAGGTCGTGAGCAAATCGGTACCGGCGGGAGCGATGCCACACACCTGAGGCGCGGGGCCCGGCAGGGCGGGTGACATACTGGTCGGGTGACTGAAGCGATCGCTCTTGGCATCCCTACGATGCGTGCCCAGGCCCCGGTCCTGGCGCCGCGCCGACCGACCCGCAAGATCCAGGTCGGCAGCCTCAACGTCGGTGGAGACGCCCCCATCACCGTGCAGTCGATGACCACCACGAAGACCCACGACATCGGCGCCACTCTCCAGCAGATCGCCGAGCTGACGGCCGCGGGCTGCGACATCGTCCGCGTGGCCTGCCCCACCGACAAGGACGCCGAGGCGCTGCCGATCATCGCCAAGCAGTCGCGCATCCCCGTCATCGCGGACATCCACTTCAACCCCAAGTACGTCTTCGCCGCCATCGAGGCGGGCTGCGGCGCGGTGCGCGTCAACCCCGGTAACATCCGCAAGTTCGACGACCAGGTCGCCGGCATCTGTAAGGCCGCCTCTGACGCAGGCGTCTCCCTGCGCATCGGCGTCAACGCCGGTTCCCTGGACAAGCGCCTGCTCAAGAAGTACGGGAAGGCCACCCCAGAGGCGCTCGTGGAGTCGGCCACCTGGGAGGCCGGGCTCTTCGAGGAGAACGACTTCCACGACTTCAAGATCTCCGTCAAGCACCACGACGTCGTCACCATGGTGCAGGCTTACCGGCTCCTGTCGGAGGCCGGTCAGTGGCCCCTGCACCTGGGCGTGACCGAGGCCGGTCCCGCCTTCCAAGGCACCATCAAGTCCTGCGCCGCCTTCGGCACCCTGCTCGCCGAGGGCATCGGCGACACCATCCGGGTCTCCCTGTCCGCGCCCCCGGTCGAGGAGGTCAAGGTGGGCACCAAGCTGCTGGAGTTCATGGGGCTGCGCGAGCGCCAGCTCGAGATCGTCTCCTGCCCCTCCTGCGGCCGGGCCCAGGTGGACGTGTGGACCCTGGCGGAGGAGGTCGAGGCCGGGCTCAAGAACATCACCGCTCCGTTGCGCGTGGCCGTCATGGGCTGCGTCGTCAACGGCCCCGGCGAGGCCCGCGAGGCGGACCTGGGCTGCGCCTCGGGCAACGGCAAGGGGCAGATCTTCGTGCGCGGACAGGTCGTGGAGACCGTCCCGGAGGACCAGGTCGTCGAGACCCTCCTCAAGCACGCCGAGGCCATGGCCGCTGAGATGACCGAGGAGTTCGGGCAGGAGGCCCTGGCCGGCACCAGCCCCATGGTCTCCGCAGCCGGCTGAGGACCGGTGAGGGCCGGGCGCCTCCCGCGCCGGCCCGGGCCTGACGGGTATGAGCTTCCTGCGGCACCGCGACACGAGGCGCGCTCAGCGTCACGCCGACCGCCTGACACCGGTCCCCTCCGATCAGGTGTCAGGAGTCATGTCGCTGTGCGCCCTGGAACCGGTCTGCGCCGTGAGCCTGGTCCAGCAGATGCAGCGCTGGACGCGCTGGGGGCGCGGCGACGTCGTCGCCCTGGGCGGATTGGCACAGCCCGTCGCCGCGGCCTGGTCGGTCGGCTCCCTCATGCCCTTCGGTCTGGCCGGACGCCCCGAGCACGGTCTGCGAGCGGCGGACGCCGGCGAGATCCGGGCGCTGGCCGAGCACTGCCGACCCCGCCTGTCCAGGCACGGTTCCGTCTGCGGGCCGGCCCGGGACGTCGCGGCGGTCTGGGGCACGCTCAGCGAGCAGGGAGTGCGTGCCCGCCAGGAGCGCTGGAAGCAGCCGGTCCTGGCCGCACCTCGCGCGGCTGCGGGGCTGGGCGGCGCGCACCGGCCCCGTCACCCGTCCCTGTCCTGGGTGGGGCAGGCGGTGCGTCGGGCGCATCCGAATGAGACGGAGATGGTCCTTCCGGCCTCGGTGGACATGTTCATCGGCGAGCTCGGATACGACCCCACGACCGACGGTTCTGGATACCGGCGCCACGTCGGCTGGCTCGTTGAGCAGGGGCGCAGCTACGTCGTCCTCGACGACGGCGCCGGTGGGCCGGTCCAACCCGGATCGCCTCGGGTGGTGGCCTTCAAGGCTGACGTCGGGGCCCTGTGGCACTCCCCGGCAGGCGGCGTCGCCCAGCTGACCGGCGTGTGGACCCGCCCCGACCTGCGTGGGCGGGGAGTCGGGGCGGCTGCCCTGGCCGGTGTGGTGGACGCCGTGCGCCGGGACCATGTCGGGGCCGACGGCGTCGTGAGCCTCTACGTCAACGACTACAACACCCCCGCCATGGCGCTCTACCGCTCTCTGGGCTTCGAGCAGGTGGGCCTGTTCGCCACCGTGCTGCTGTGAGCGTTCCACTGACGTGCGGCGCGCTCATCGCCCGGGTCGTGAGGGTTCGACGGCGTCGCACGCGTCAGTGAGGTGGGAGGCGCCCGGCGCTCTGCGTTGGGGCCAGGGCACCATACCCCGTAGGATCACACCCGTGCTGCACAGACTCTCCACCTCCTTCATCCGAACCCTGCGCGAGGACCCGGCCGACGCCGAGGTCGCCAGCCACCGCCTGCTCGTACGCGCCTGCTACATCCGCCGGGCCGCCCCCGGGGTGTACACCTGGTTGCCGCTGGGTCTGCGGACGCTGCGCAAGATCGAGGACATCGTGCGCCAGGAGATGGACGCCATGGGCGGCCAGGAGGTCCACTTCCCGGCTCTCCTTCCGGCCGAGCCCTACCAGGCCACCGGGCGCTGGGACGACTACGGCCCCACCCTGTTCAAGCTCCGCGACCGCAAGGACGGGGACTACCTGCTGGCCCCCACCCACGAGGAGATGTTCACCCTCGCGGTCAAGGACCTTTACTCCTCCTACAAGGACCTGCCGGCCGTCGTCTACCAGATCCAGACCAAGTACCGTGACGAGGCCCGCCCCCGCGCCGGCATCATCCGCGGCCGCGAGTTCGTCATGAAGGACTCCTACTCCTTCGATATCGACGACGCCGGCCTGGCCGCCGCCTACCAGGCCCACCGGGACACCTACGAGCGGATCTTCACCCGCCTGGGCCTGGACTACGTCATCGTCAACGCCATGGCCGGCGCCATGGGCGGATCCCACTCCGAGGAGTTCCTCCACCCCTGCGAGATCGGTGAGGACACCTTCGTGCGCTCCTCAAGCGGCTACGCGGCCAACGCCGAGGCCGTCACCACCGTGGCCCCCGAGCCCGTGGACGCCTCCGGGGTCGGCCCGGCGCGCGTCGTGGACACCCCCGACACCCCGACCATCGACTCCCTGGTCGAGCTGTGCAACCGGGCCTACCCGCGCTCCGACGGGCGGGCCTGGACGGCCGCCGACACCCTCAAGAACGTCGTCGTCACCCTCATCCACCCCGGCGGCGAGCGTGAGCTGCTGGTCGTCGGCGTGCCCGGGGACCGCGACGTCGACATGAAGCGCCTGGAGGCCGCCGTCGCCCCCGCCGAGGTCGAGATGGCCGGCGACACCGACTTCGAGACCCACCCCGAGCTCGTGCGCGGCTACATCGGCCCCACCGCCATCGGCCCCAACTCCCCGCTGCGGCGCGTGGAGAAGCTCGAGGACGGCACCGAGGTCCTCACCGGCTCCGTGCGCTACCTCGTTGACCCCCGGATCGTGGAGGGAACCAGCTGGGTCACCGGCGCCAACACCGACAAGAAGCACGTCCTGGACCTGGTCATGGGCCGCGACTTCACCGCCGACGGCACCATCGAGGCCGCCGAGGTCCGTGAGGGCGACCCCGCCCCCGACGGCTCCGGCCCCCTCCACCTGGCCCGCGGCATCGAGATCGGCCATATCTTCGAGCTGGGGCGCAAGTACTCCCAGGCCCTGGGGCTGACCGTCCTGGACGAGAACGGCAAGGCCCGCGTGGTCACCATGGGCTCCTACGGCATCGGCGTCAGCCGCGTCATGGCTGCTCTGGCCGAGGCCAACCACGACGACAAGGGGCTGACCTGGCCCGTTCAGATCGCCCCCTTCCACGTGCAGGTCCTGGCCACCGGCAAGGACCAGGCCGTCTTCGACGTCGCCGAGCAGATCGCCTCGTCCCTGGACGCCGACGGCGTCGAGGTCCTCTACGACGACCGCCGCAAGGTCTCCGCCGGTGTGAAGTTCGCCGACGCCGAGCTCCTCGGCCTGCCCTACACGCTCGTCGTCGGCCGGGACCTGGCCAAGGAGGGGACCGTGGAGATCCGCGACCGCCGCACCGGCGAGCGCCGCTCCGTGCCCGCCGACGCCGCAGCGGCCGAGCTCAGCGCCACCGTCCGTGCCGCCCTGGAGGCCGCTGAGAGCCTGTGACAAGCGGCGCCGGTACCGGCCGCGGGGCGAACGCCTCGGACTCGGCTGGCCCCTCCTGGCTCCTGTACCGGGTCCCGAGGCACCGCCTCAACGCCGGCTCTGGCCCGGTCCTCTTCCTCGGGGCAGGCTACTGCACGAGGGTCGGGTGCTACTGGGGGAGGGTCGGGGGTACTGCACGAAGGCCCGGCTCTCGTGCAGTACGTACAACCCCTGGGCAGTAGATCCCCACTCTCGTGGAGTGGGCCGGCTGGAGGCGGGGCAGGCTTTCTCACCTTGGGGCCGTGTCTGCCTGGATGTCGGCCAGGCGCTCCTCGGTCTCCTGCTGCTCAACCGCGTGCTCGTGGGCCGGGTTGAAGATGTTGTCGATGAGACCCAGGAGGGCACCACGGGGGTCGCGCTTGCGGCGCCGCCAGTAGATCCAGCTGCGGCGCTCCATCCACAAGAAGAGCTGGTCCACGGCCGCCAGGGCGGCGATGGCGGTCACGGCCGTTACGACAAGACGCATGTCAGGAGGCGTAGCCGGGCAGGGAGGAGAAGTCCGCGCCCCAGGCAGTGGCGCGCCGGGCGGCGTCGACCGCACCGGTGACGGCCGCTTCACGGGCCGGGCTGGAGGCCTTGGCGGAACCGGCCTCCTGCACCTCTGAGGACACGATGGTGGACCACACCTGCCGGGCCCAGAGCACCTGGGTACTCACACTGGGGTCGGTGGACTCACTCGGGGCAGCGTAGGCGCTCAGCCGCTTGTCCTCGGAGCCCGCGGCCACCGCGGCGTTGACGACGGAGGTGGCGGCCTTGGCGTCAGCGACCGCCCGAGTGCGCTGGGAGTCGTCGCTGCGCGCCGCAAGCTCCTCCATGGCGTAGCGGGCCTCGTCATAGGAGGTCAGCAGACCGGAGCTGATCTTGGAGCCCTGCGCCACCTCCACCCGTGACTTATCCGCCGAGCTCGGCGGCTGGAAGAGATCATGCTGGAGACTCCAGGCCACCGTCAGCGAGGTGAAGAGCCGGGCATCCTGCTCCGAGGCGGCGGCGATCGCCGCCCGGCGGGCCAGCGTCGATCCATCGGCCAGGGCCGTGGCCAGATCCTGTGTGGAGGCGCCCGCCGAGGCCGACGGCACCGGAGCAACCGTGGGGTAGGTGGAGGGCACCTGTGTGGGCCAGGGCTGCCATACCCCGCCCAGGGTCTCGAGCTGGGCGTCAGCCGTCTGCTTGACCCCCTCGGCCAGGGTCACCGTCGTGGCATCCCCGCCGCCGGCCTGTGCGACCACACCGGCGGTGGAGGAGATGAGCGCGGCCTGCCGGGCCAGGCCGTCACGGGCGGTCTCCGCCGCCGAGGCCGATGGCAGGGACGCCGGGGAGCCCTTCCCCAGACGCAGTCCGCAACCGCTCACCGCCGCGGTCAGAGCCGTTCCCACCGCGAGCACCGCGGTGCGACGCGTCAAGCCGTGGCCCGCCGCGCCGGCGTCGCCACTGGTACGGGGCCTGGCGCCGAGCCGGTCACTGTAGGCCGGCTGAGTGCCGTTCGACTGGGCGGGCAGGGGAGGGCGGCGAGTGTTCACCGGGGAATCCTCCCACAGACGGCGGGTAGCATGATCCTGACCTCGACCACCTCGACCATGTTGACTATGTTGACCACGTCCGCCCGGGCCTGCGCCTCGGGCCAGTACGGGAGGAAGAACGACCATGGCAGCCCCTGATCAGCGCAAGGATCCGCGCCAGCGCGCTGACGCTCTGGCCCGCAGTCTCACCGATCTGCTCCTTCCCGTTGTCAACGATGCCGGGCTTCATCTTGAGAGCGTGGAGACCACCCGGGCGGGAAAGTACTCGGTCGTGCGCGTCTTCGTGGACCTGGTCGATGGTCCCGGAGACCTCGATCTCGACGCCCTGGGGCCCGTGACCGCGGCCGTCTCCCAGGTCCTCGACGAGGCCGACCCCGTCAAGGGTCAGTACACCCTCGAGGTCTCCACCCCCGGCGCCGAGCGGGAGCTGAGCACCTTGCGTCACTTCCGGCGTGCCGTTGGTCATAGTGCCCGGGTGCGCACGGCCGACGGTGAGCTCACCGGCCTCGTCACCGCGGCTGATGAGGACGACGGCGCCAGTGAGCACAACGGCGGCATGGTCGGGATCGAGGTCGACGGCGTCGAGCGCCGCATCGCGCTGGGGGACATCATCGAGGCCCGGATGGTGGTGGCCGGGCTCTAGAGCCGGGCAACAGGCCGAAGATCCATAGGATACTCCCCACGGGTAGTGACCGGGAATAATGTATGTCCTGATAACTGATAGGTTGACGGACCTGCCCGGGAAAGACGTGATGGACCATCCGACCCCTCACGGGCTACCGTCAACGGGAACCCAGTGAACACCCGCTCAGCGGACCAGAGAGGACCCAAGGACCCATGGACATCAATATGCCGGAGCTGCGAGGCGCTGCCGATGAGCTCGGTATTGACTTGGACAACCTGCTGCCCGCTATCGAGGACGCCATCCTGGGGGCCTACTCCAAGGTGCCCGGGGCCATCCGCGGCGCCCACGTCGAGATCGACCGTCGCACCGGGCACATGAGCGTCCTGGCCCCGGAGGTCGACGAGGACGACCAGCCCACGGGGGAGTACTTCGATGACACCCCCGATGACTTCGGCCGCATCGCCCAGGCCACGGCCCGCAGCGTTATCGTCCAGCGCATCCAGGACCGCCGCGACTTCGAGGTCCTGGGCGCCTTCAAGGACAAGACCGGCGAGCTGATCTCCGGCACCGTGGAACAGGGGCGCGACCCCCGCATCGTCTACGTGCGCCTGGACGAGGAGCACGAGGGCATCATGCCTCCCCATGAGCAGGTCCCCGGCGAGCGCTACCGCCACGGCGACCGCGTGCGCGCCTACGTCACCGACGTCTCGCGCGGCACCCGCGGGGCACAGATCATCCTGTCGCGCACCCACCCCGGTCTGGTTCGCAAGCTCTTCGAGCGCGAGGTTCCCGAGCTCTCCTCGGGTGACGTCGAGATCGTCTCGGTGGCCCGGGAGGCCGGTCACCGCACCAAGATGGCTGTGCGTTCCAAGGTCCGCGGCGTCAACGCCAAGGGCGCCTGCATCGGCCCCATGGGGCAGCGGGTGCGTGCGGTCATGACCGAGCTCGGTGGGGAGAAGATCGACATCGTGGACTACTCGGAGGACCCGGCCCGCTTTATCGCTAACGCCCTGTCCCCGGCCCGCGTGGCTGCCGTGGGCGTCATCGACGCCGAGGATCGCACCGCGCGCGCCATCGTCCCCGACTTCCAGCTCTCCCTGGCCATCGGCAAGGAGGGGCAGAACGCCCGTCTGGCCGCTCGCCTGACCGGGTGGAAGATCGACATCCACGCCGATGCCGAGTCCGGCGAGATCACCCCCGGCCAGGGCTCCCAGTCCGACGACGTGACAGGTCCCTCAGAGCTGGGCGACTGAACCGCCCTGCGGGGCGATGTAGACTTTCCGGCGGACCTTTGCGGGTCCTGCGCCGGGATTCCTCGGCTGCGGTACCCGCGTCAGCGGTTGCAGAGCAGCGGAAGGACGCCGACGGACGGTGGTCACCATCCCCCACGTGCCCGAGCGCACCTGTATCGGCTGTCGACAAAGGGCCCCACGGACGCAGCTGCTGCGTCTCGTCCTGACGCCGAGCGGTGAGCTCGACGTCGACGCCCGGGCCGTCAGACCCGGGCGCGGCGCCTGGATCCACCCGGATCCGGCGTGCCTCGACCTCGCTGAGCGACGCCGCGCCGCTCCACGCGCCCTGCGCACCGGCGGACCACTGGATGTGGCCCGGGTACGCGGGTTCCTGGAACGGAGGATGGTCAACGACGGCGAGGTCCCCGCTGCCCGACCGGGTGAGCGGACCATCGATAGCGAAGGCGGGTAGGAAGCCGATGGGCACCCGATGAGTACCCAGCGATGAGCTGCCTCTAGAAGCACCCACCCCTGTCCGGGGTGGGAAACCGGACAGGAGAAAAGTGGCTAAACCACGCGTTCATGAGCTCGCGAAAGAGCTCGACCCCACTGGCAAGAAGGTCACCTCGAAGGTGATCCTGGCCTGGCTCAAGGACCAGGGAGAGTTCGTCAAGGCGGCCTCGTCCGCCGTTGAGCCACCCGTCGCTCGCCGGGTTCGCGAGCACTTCGCCGCCCAGGTGCAGGAGGCGCCGGCGGACACCCAGGCCGACAAGCCGGCCAAGTCGGCCAACACCGACTCTCAGGCCCCCAAGCCTTCCAAGAGCGCCCCCAAGCCCGGAGCCCGAGGCGCCAAGCCTGGACCTGCCGGTGCTGCGGCCCCCGCTCCGAGCCCCGCCGTCAAGCCGGCCGCCCCCAAGCCGGGTGCCGGCACCCCCAAACCAGGTGCTCAGGGCGCCAAGCCGAGTGAGGGCGCCCAGGCCCCGGCCGCCGCCAAGCCTGCGCCCCAG
>NZ_JASPFC010000030.1:0-34015 GCF_031296635.1 Actinomyces acetigenes | reverse complement strand
CCGACCCGTCACCTCATCGTCATACACATCCTCAAGCGGCATAACGAAAACAGCGCAACCGCTGCGCTCCCTAACAACCGGATCAGTCATGTTCTCCGCCTCAGAGGCATCCGGGTAGATGGCCCCGTCGATGACGTCGATGTCCACAGCCGGCCCGGAGATCTCCCCCCACAGACGCATGCACCCCAGGGCGGTGCGTGTCACGCAGTGCCAGCGCTGAGGAGGGAACGGCAGGTCGACCCCCTCCAGCCAGGCGTCCACCACCGGCGCCCACTCAACAGGATCCGTGATCCACGAGCGTCCCTGCCCAAAACCATCAAACCCGAAACGCCTCCAGATATACAGAACCGACTCAGGAAACACACCCCCAAACCGCTCAAAGTACCCCTCAGGCACCACCCGACCCACACCCAAAGGAGGCATCGAGTCAACCGACTCAATCATATCCTCCCGGATACGCTCCTCGATCCACTCCGGACCCCACTCAAGATCCTCATCCCTCACAAAACCCATGACCTACATCCTTTCTCTAGTCAGCAAACCGTCCACAACACTCACCACAGTCACCGCCGCTCACAACCCACTCCCAAAACCACCAGAACCAACTGGGCCACCAGAGTCGCCGAGGGTGTCGAGGTCGCTCGCGCCCGGAGCACCAGGCCCATCCTGGCCACCAGAACCAGCAGGCCCACCCTGACCACCAGGGCTACCGGGCGTGTCGGGGGTGCTCTCGCCTGAGACACCAGGGCCACCCTGGCCATCGGGGGCGCCTGTGCTGTTGGGTATGGCTCCTTGGTCGATGAGGAACTGGGTAGCGGCCCCACCCCAGGCAGCCATGAAGTCCATCCCCAGGTACCTGGGCGTGGACTGCGCCAGCCCCACCAGGTAAGGCACAGCCTTCTGCACACTCAACCGATCCGCACTCACCTGACCACCAAAGCTCAACGGCGGAACAAACCCCAGCACCTCATCAGCCCCCGGCACCCCCAGACGCTCAATCCCCTCCACAGCCAAAGACCGACCCGTCACCTCATCCTCATCAAGATCCACAAGCGGACTGGTGAACTCAATGCAGCCGCTGCGCTCCCTGACAACCGGATCAGTCATGTTCTCCGCCTCATTGGCGTTGGGGTAGATGGCCCCGTCGATGACGTCTACCTTCAGTGCGGGGCCGGAGATCTCCCCCCACAGACGCATGCACCCCAGGGTCGTGCGGGCGATGCAGTGCCAGCGCTGGGGCGGGAAGGGCAGGTCGATCCCCTCCAGCCAGGCGTCCACCACCGGCGCCCACTCAACAGGATCCGTGATCCACGAGCGGCCCTGCCCAAAGCCGTCAAACCCGAAACGCCTCCAGATATACAGAACCGACTCAGGAAACACACCCCCAAACCGCTCAAAGTACTCCTCCGGCACCACCCGACCCACACCCAAAGGAGGCATGTCGTGGTAGCCCAGCAGACCCACCCGGATACGCTCCTCGATCCACTCCGGACCCCACTCAAGATCCTCATCCCTAGCAAAACCCATAACCCGCACAGTAACACCCACCACACCACCGCACCCCACAAACCCACAAGCAAAACCCCACCCCCATTCCCACATGGTTGTCTACCACCGGGACGCGCACATGGCATCTGTCAGGGACCTCCCCGACCCCGGGTCAGGGTCGAGCGGCCCCGCGCTCAGGGGCCGGTCCTCCGCCAGGAGGATTCACCCGTCCCATACCGCTGCCAGACTGAACCTATGAGTAACTCCGCCCCAGTCGCCGTATCCTCTGTCCTCACTCCTCACCATCCGGTGGACGACCCCGTGGTCTCCGCGCGCAACCTCACCAAGGTCTACGGCCGCGGATCGGGCGCCGTCACAGCGCTCGACTCCGTCAACGTCGACATCGCCCGAGCCCGCTTCACCGCCATCATGGGGCCGTCCGGCTCCGGCAAGTCCACGCTCATGCACTGCCTGGCCGGCCTGGACTCGATCACCTCCGGGGAGATCATGCTCGACGGCGACATGGTCTCCTCCATGAACCAGCGTCGCCTCACCCGTCTACGCCGCGAGCGCATCGGCTTCATCTTCCAGTCCTTCAACCTGGTGCCCACCCTCACGGCGGCGGAGAACATCACCCTGCCCCTGGATATCGCCCGCAAGAAGGTCAACCCGCAGCGCTTCGACCAGGTGATCGACGCCGTCGGCCTCAGGGAGCGCCTATCCCACCGGCCCGCCGAGCTCTCCGGCGGCCAGGTCCAGCGCGTGGCCTGCGCCCGGGCGCTCGTGGGCGAACCGGCGGTCGTCTTCGCCGATGAGCCCACCGGGAACCTGGACTCCCACTCCACCGACCAGGTCCTGGAGATCCTGCGCCGCAGCGTCGACGACCTGCGGCAGTCGGTGGTCATGGTGACCCACGAGCCGGAGGCAGCCGCCTGGGCCGACACCGTCATCTTCCTGCGCGACGGGCACGTCGTCGCCCAGCTGGACGAGCCCGACCGCGACCGGGTCCTGGACGCCCTGCGCGAGCTGAGCGAGACCGAGCCCGCCCCCGCAGCCACCGCTCAGAGCGCCAACTCGGCCGCCGAGGGGGCCTGAGCCGTGAGACGAGTCGCCTGGCGCTCCGTGCGCGCCCACGCCAAACAGTTCTTCCTGACCACCTTCGCCGTCATGCTTGGGGTGGCGTTCCTGTCCGGCACGCTGGCCCTGCGCGCCTCCATGTCGGAGACCTTCTCCAAGCTGACCTCGTCCACCATCACCTCCGACCTGTACGTCCAGGGCCCCAAGCTCGCCAGCAGCGACGACACCAGCTCGTCGAAGTCCCTGCTCACCCAGCCCATCGACAGTGCCCTGAGCGAGCAGATCAAGCAGATCGACGGCGTCGAGACCGCCAACCCCGGCGTCCAGATGGTCGGGGTCCTCGTGGGAGCCAACAACGCCCCGGTCACCACCACCGGCGCCCCCACGATCTTCATTCCGCTGTACGACAACGAGAAGGGCCTGACCTGGGTCCAGGGCCACAAGCCTCAAGGGGCCGGTGAGATCACCCTGGAGTCCGGCGCCCTGAAGAACTCCGGCCTCAAGGTCGGGGACAAGACACACATCGTGGTGCAGGGCTCACCCAGCGAGGTCACCGTAGTCGGCGAGTTCCACTACGAGTCCTCCATGGCCAGTGCGACGGTCGTGGGTGTGGACCCGAGCTGGCTCATGCCCATCGCCGCCCCGGACGGGAAGGTGACGACCATCGCCGTCGACGTCGCTCAGGGCTCCTCAGTGGACACTGTCAAGTCCGAGATCACCAAGATCCTTCCCGACGGCGCCCAGGTCCAGACCCGCGCCGAGGTCATCAAGGAGCAGAACAAGGCCATTGAGGAGCAGCTGGGCTTCGTCCAGGTCTTCCTGCTGGTCTTCGTCGTCGTCGCAATGTTCGTGGGCTCCTTCATCATCATGAACTCCTTCGCGATGAGCGTGCGTCAGCGGGTCAAGGAGTTCGCCCTCCTGCGGGCGGTCGGGGCCTCGCCCGCCTCCGTGTTCGGCGTGGTGTTCCTGCAGGCCGTCGTCATCGGCGTCATCGGCTCCGCCCTGGGCGTGGCCGCGGGCGCGGGCCTCCTGGCCGGGCTGTCCGCGCTGCTCGACGCCGCGGGCATGCCGCTGCTGGAGGGCACGGGCCTGAGCGGGACGATCATCGCGGTCTCGCTGGCGGTGGGGCTGGCCGTCACCGTCGTCGGCGCTCTGCTGCCGGCTCGGGAGGCCGCCCTGACCCACCCGGTGGAGGCCATGCGCGGCGTGTCCGGCTCCCGGGAGAAGTCCCTGGTGCTGCGCACGATCCTGGGCGGGCTGCTGCTGGCGGCCGGGGCGGCCGCGATCGCCGCCGCGTGGGTGAACGCGGACCTGTCGCAGCGCGGCCTCATCATGGGGCTGGGCGCGGGCGGCACGGTCCTGGGACTGCTCATCGTCTCCCCGACCCTGGCCCGCCCGGTGGTGGCCGTGCTGGGTCTGCCCTTCCGGCTGCTGCGGCCGGCCGGGCGCCTGGCGGTGCGCAACATCGTCCACAACCCGCGCCGTACGGCCAACACCTCCGGCGCCCTCATGGTGGGCATGGCCCTGGTGTGCGCCGGCGCCACGCTGGCAGCCTCCTTCCAGTCCTCGACCTCCGACGAGATCGACAAGTCCCTCAAGGCCGACCTCGTGGTCCAGCCCGCCACCATCGGCAGCCTGAGCACCCGGCTCTCGGCCGACAAGGCCAAGGAGATCGCTGCCATCGACGGGGTCAAGGAGACCTCCTCCTACTCCATCTACACCGACGCCGTCACCAAGCCCGACGGCAGCCAGAACGCCACCGCCACCGTCATCGTCGTCGACCCCGGCACCTACTCCACGGCCTACGACGTCTCCGCGAGCGCCGGGTCCATGAACGACCTGGACACCACCCACGTGGCTGCGAAGAAGGATGAGGGCCTCAAGCTCGGGGACAAGGTCTCCGTCACCGGCCCCACCGGGTCGGTTGAGGCCACGGTCAGCGCCGTCGTCGACCCGAAGGGAACCGGCGGCAACTACTACATCTCCCCCGAGCTGGCGGCAGCAGTGGGGTCCTGGAACTCACCGAGCACCAGCACGGACCCGGCCCACGTCCTGGACTCCCCGCAGGGCATGCTCCTGACCCTCAAGGAGGGCACCGACCTCGACACGGTGCGGAACAAGGCCCGCGACATCGTGGCCGACACCTACCAGTACGCGGTGCGCGACGCCAGCGAGATCTCCGACCAGGTCGGCCAGCAGATCAACCAGATGCTCGCCGTCCTCTACGGCCTGCTGGGGCTGAGCATCGCCATCGCCATCCTGGGCATCGTCAACACCCTGGTGCTCTCGGTCTCCGAGCGAACCCAGGAGATCGGGCTCATGCGCGCCGTCGGCCTGGGCAAGGCCCAGCTGGCCGGGGAGATCATCACCGAGTCGGTCCTCACCTCCCTGTACGGCACCGTCCTGGGCGGGGCGACCGGGGTGGTCCTGGCCGCCGCCCTCAAGGAGGTCCTGGAGGATCGGGGGCTGACATCCCTGAGCATCCCCTGGGGCCAGATGGTGGGCATGCTCGTGCTCTCCGTGGTGGTCGGCGTCATCGCGGCCCTGTGGCCGGCGCTGCGCGCCTCCCGGATTCCCGTCCTGGACGCCATCGCCACCGAGTGAGCAGCGTGAGCCGAGTGAGCCCGGCGCGCACGGTGAGGCGTCCGCGTCAGGCGGGCCCCACCTCACCCGGCGCCCCGGCTGACCCCCGCAACGGGGGCGGGCCGGGGCGCCGGTACGTCGCGTGCCCCGGCCCGGCGGCCGCCTGAGCCATGCCCGGCGGGTATTCCCACGTCCGGTATCTTCCTTGTCACCGCCTCTCCCCCTGCCGCGCCGGCTTCCCCTCCGATAGCCTCGTGCGATCATGCCCGAATCGTCCTCCCGGTCGTTCCCGACCGTCCCGGCAGCGCTGTCCGCCCTGACTGCACGGCCCCTGCAGTCCATGACTCCCGACGCCCCGCTGCCCCATCCCCCGTCCCTGGGGGCCGGGGCGCTTCTGCGCTGGCTGCTGCGACGCGCCGCCGTCCCGGTCACCCTGGCGACCCTGGCGGCCTGCACCTCCAACATCATCCAGGCGATCGTGCCGGCCTTCCTGGGGCAGGCCCTGGACGCCGGCATCGAGAACGGCCTCAACGGCCGCGTCTGGGGCATCGGCGCCCTGCTGCTGGTGCTGTTCGTCGTCTACGCCGTCGGGGACACGATGCTGTCCTACTTCGGGGTGACGGCCTGGATGCGCACCGGCTTCGACGTCGACCGGCTCGTGGGCCGCCAGATCTCCGCCACGGGCAAGGACCTGTCCCGGCAGGTCTCCACCGGTGAGGTCGCCACCATCATCGCCTCCGACGCCGGCTACCTGGGCAATCTCATCGAGTACCTGCCGGCCCTGCTGGGGGCGGCGGCCAGCTTCCTCGTCGTGGCCGTCCTCATGCTGCGCACCTCGGTGAGCCTGGGGCTCATCGTCATCCTGGGCATGCCGCTGGTGGCGGCCATCGTCACCCTGGTCATCCGTCCCCTGCAGAAGCGTCAGGCCGTTCAGCGCGAGGCCCAGTCCGCGGTCACCACGATCACCACGGACACGGTGGCGGGCCTGCGGATCCTGCGGGGCATCGGCGGGGAGGACGTCTTCGCCCGCCGCTATCGGGACGCCTCCCAGGAGCTGCGGCGCCGCGGCGTCGAGGTGGCCTCCTCCCAGGCCACCCTCATGACCCTCCAGGTGCTGCTGCCCGGGCTCTTCGCCGCCATCGTCGTGTGGGTGGCGGCGCGCATGGCCGTGGCCGGCAGCCTCACCCCCGGCGGGCTCATCACCTTCTACGGCTACACCGCCTACCTGTCCTGGCCGCTGTGGGTGTTCACCAGCTCCGTGCAGGACTACACCCGGGCCGTCGTCGGCGCCCGGCGCCTGAGCCGCCTGCTGGAGGTGGCGCCGGCCGCCGGCAGCCTCGTGGAGCGCCTCAACCTGGACCCGGCCGCCGCCCACCCCGTCAGCGGCGACCTGGTGGACACCGGCAGCGGCCTGCGCCTCAAGGAGGGCCGCATGACGGCCCTCGTGTGCCCCGACCCGCAGGTCTCCGCCGACCTGGCCACGCGCCTGGGGCGCTTCACCGACGCCGGCCCCACCGTGACCCTGGCGGGCCGGCCACTGACCACCATGCCCCTGGAGCAGGTGCGCGCCAGCGTCGTCGTCTCCGGCGCCACCGCCCAGCTCTTCACCGGGACCCTGCGCGAGGCCCTCGACGTGCGCGGCGGCCCCGAACCGCAGCCAGCGGGCCTGGAGGACCTCGTACGCGCCGAGGCCGAACGCACCACCGGGGCCGACGTCGACCAGCAGGTCCGCCCCCAGGAGCGCGAGGCCCCCGGCGACGACCGGCTCATCGAGGCCATCGAGATCGCCGACGCCGGCGATGTCCTGACCTCCCTGAGCGAAGGCCTGGCCGGGATGATCACCGAGAAGGGCCGGTCCCTGTCCGGCGGGCAGCGTCAGCGCGTGGCCCTGGCCCGGGCGCTGCTGACCGAGGCGCCCACGCTCGTGCTCATCGAGCCGACCTCCGCCCTGGACTCCCACACCGAGGCCCGCGTGGCCGCCCAGGTGCACCGGGCCCGCGCCGGGCGCACGACCGTCGTCGTCACCGCCTCGCCGCTGGTCCTGGAGGCCTGCGACGAGGTCGTCCTCCTCGACTCCAGCGGGACCGAGCTGCTGCGCTCCACGCACCGCGAGCTCATGGCCATGGCCCGCGACGGCCACGCGCAGGCGGCCGACTACCGCGCCGTCGTCTCACGGGCCATGGGTGAGGACGCGGAGGCGAGCTGCTGATGGCGCTTCCCGTCGCGCCCGGGCCCGTCGCCCTGCGCAAGACCTTCCGGATCATGGCCTCCTACCGGGGGCGCTTCGCCGTCGTCCTGGTCCTCCAGATCACGGCGGTCCTGTCCACGCTCGTGGCCCCGCAGCTGCTGGGGCGGCTGGTCGGGCGGGTCTCGGCCGGGCGGGCCGACGCCGGCTACGTGGACCGGATCGTGCTGACCATCATCGCGGTCACGCTCGTGGGGGCGCTCATCAACCGCTTCGCCCAGAAGTACGCCCGCACCCTGGGTGAGTCGGTCTTCGCCGACCTGCGCGAGCGCATGATGAACCGGGTGGTGCACCTGCCGCTGAGCGCAGTGGAGTCCGCCGGCACCGGTGACCTCGTGGGGCGCACCACCACCGACGTCTCCCGCATCGAGTTCCTCGTGCGGGTGGGGATCCCCCAGATCCTCGTGTGCGTGGTGACGATCGTCTTCACGCTCCTGGCCGCTGCCGTCGCCGACCCCCTCCTGGCGCTCGGGCTGCTTGTCATCGCCCCGCCCGTGTGGTCGATGATGCGCTGGTACCTGCCGATCTCCATCCCCGCCTACCGGGCCGAGTCGGCCGCCCAGGCCCGCCTCAACGGGGCGGTCTCCGAGACGGTCGAGCACGCCGAGACCGTGGACGCCCTGGGCATCGGGGCGCGCCGCGAGCGCGCCATCATGGCCTCCATCAAGGAGGCCTGGTCCCTGGAGCGCTACACGGCGGCGCTGCGGGTGCGTCTGTTCATGGTGCTCGACGTCGCCTGGCGGGCACCCGTCGTCGTCATCCTCCTGTGGGGCGGGTTCCTGGCCGCCCGCGGCTACGCGACCCTGGGGGCGATCACCACGGTTGCCCTCTACTCCATGGAGCTGCGCAAGCCGGTGGGCCAGCTCATGTTCTGGATCGACCAGGTCCAGATCGCCCAGGCCTCGCTGTCGCGCATCCTGGGGGTGGAGGAGGTCCCCGACGACCGCACCCCCACCGGCCAGGAGCCCCAAGGCACGCGGATCGTGCTCGACGACGTGCGCTTCTCCTACCGGGAGGGCGTCGAGGTGCTCCACGGGATCGACCTGGAGCTCGTGCCCGGGGAGCGGCTGGCCGTCGTCGGGCCCTCGGGGTCGGGCAAGTCCACGCTGGGGCGGATGCTGGCGGGCATCAACCCGCCCACCTCCGGGAGCGTCACCGTGGGCGGGGTGGCGCTGACGGACCTGACCGAGGACGAGCTGCGCCGCCACGTGGCCCTGGTGACTCAGGAGCACCACGTGTTCGTCGGCACCGTGGCGGACAACGTGCGCCTGGGGCGCCCGGGCGCCTCCGACGACACGATCCGCGAGGCCATCGAGGCCATCGGGGCCGATGCCTGGGTGGACGCGCTGCCCGAGGGGATGAACACGATGGTCGGCTCGGGACACCTCGAGCTCAGCCCCGCCCAGGCCCAGGAGGTGGCGCTGGCCCGGCTGGTGCTGCTGGACCCGCACACGCTCATCCTGGATGAGGCCACCTCGCTGCTGGACCCGCGCGCCGCCCGCACCCTGGAGCGGACCCTGTCCACGGCGCTGGCTGGGCGCACCGTCATCGAGGTGGCCCACCGCCTCTACACGGCCGCCGACGCCGACCGGGTCGCCGTCGTCATGGACGGGCGGATCGTGGAGCTGGGCACCCACGACGAGCTCGTGGCCCTCGGCGGGGAGTACGCGAGCCTCTGGCAGGCCTGGAACCAGGAGTAGCCGGGCGGCGGGGCGACGCTCGCGCTATCGGCTCGATCCGCACCGTTGGCACGGTTCGGGCGGCCCTGCCGGTCAGAGCCCTCCACGCCCTCCGGCCGACCTGCCGATCCGAGCCCTCCACGCCCTCCGGCCGACCTGCCGATCCGAGCCCTCCACGCCCTCCGGCCGGCCTGCCGACCCGGGCGTCCCGCCCCATGCTGGCAGCGGCCCTTCACAGATCGCCGGTGGCGAAAGCCGGCCCCTATCGTCCACACCTACAAACCCGCTCGGGCCTGCGTTGTTCCACGAAGGCGCAGGCTGTGAGATTCTTAGGGCGGCGGGTCGTCCCACTGTCGCGATCCCGCCTCCTCGCAGTCAGCTGACTGCGTCCAACGCCGTGCCTCACACAAGAAGGTTCGTTCATGCCCAACAACCAGCCACCTCCCCCGCCGTCGCAGGCGACGCCGTCGGCCTCCACCACGCCTCCTCGCAGGGCTACCGGCAGCGCCCAGCCCACGCTCGGTGAGCTCATCGCCCGCATCTCGGAGAACATCTCCGCTCTGGTGCGCGGCGAGATCGACCTGGCCAAGGCCAAGGGCCAGCGCATGGCCAAGGAGATGGGACTGGGTGCCGGGCTGCTCGCCGCCGCCGGGGTGCTGGCCCTGTTCATCTTCGGGCTGGTGCTGGGGGCCATGACGACCGGCCTGTCCCACGTCATGCCGCTGTGGGCCGCCTTCCTCGTGGTGGCGCTGATTCTCACCCTCATCGCCGTGCCGATGGCCCTGATCGGCATCAAGCGGCTCAAGGCAGCCAAGGCCGACACGCCGACGCCGCAGGAGGGGCTGAAGGAGTCCGTCAACGCCGTCAAGGGGGCCGTGACCTCCGGCCTGCAGAGGGGGAACGCCCGGTGAGCACCAACGCCGCACCCACGCCCGTCCCCGCCGCGCCGGCTGCACCGGCCGTGGAGGCCGCGCCGGCCACGCAGGCGGCGCCGTCGGCTGACGAGGTCCTGTCCGACCTGGCGGCCCGGCGTCTGGCGCTGGCCGCCGACGTCGACGAGCTCGCCGCGCGCCTGGCCCCGAACAACCTGGCCAAGGTCGCCAAGCTCAAGGCCCGCGAGAAGGTCCAGGGCCTGCGCAGCCAGGCCGTCAGCAAAGCCGAGGAGAAGGTCGGGCAGGTCAAGAACCGCCTGGTCTCCCTGGCCGGCGGCGGCACCGACCCCGAGGGCGGGGTCGACAGCTACGAGCCCGGAACACTGACCCTCGGCCAGCGCGTCTCCCGCCTGTTCGACGACGCCCGCGACGGCGACCCCGCCTCCTTGGGGATCGTCACGGTTGCGGGGCTTGCCCTGGCGGGTCTGAGCGTGACGGCGACCGTCGCCGCGGTCAAGGCCTTGCGCGCTCGGGCAGGTCGGGCATGACCAGCGGACAGCAGGCCGGTGCCTCCGGCACTGGGGCCGCCGGGTCCGGGTCGCTGAGCCCCGAGCAGATCGAGGAGCGGCTGCGCGACCAGCGCGAGGCCCTGGCGGCGAGCGTCGATGAGTTCGCCTCCCGGGTCGACCCGCGCACGCAGGCGAGGGAGGCCGGGGAGCATCTGCGCGAGCAGGCGAGCGCCAAGGCCGAGCACCTGCGTGAGCAGGCCGTGTCCGGGGCCGGTCGGTTGCGTGAGCAGGCGGAGGCCGGCGCCGGCCGACTGCGCGAGGGGGCCCGACGTTGGGCCGAGCAGGCGGAGGAGACCTGGGAGCGCGCCAAGCAGGGCGACTCCGAGGCGACTTCCACGCTCGCCAAGGCGGCCGCCGTCGCCGGGGGCGTGGTGACCGCCGGCGTCGTCCTGGCCCGCTTCGCTCGCCGCTGACACCGAGCCGCCCGCCGAGGACGCACCATCAGGCTCGCGGACTGCACCTCCAGGGTCAGTCCTCAGCCCCTATGGTGCGTCCTCGCTTCGCATCGGCACTCCGCGAACTCCAGCGCCAGGAGCCAACCGTCCACATCGAGGACTGCGATGTCCGCCGGGAACGTACTTCTCCCCCAGATGACTGCGCTCAAACCTCAGTGACCTGGAGGAAAACGCAGTCCTCGAACACAAAGTACGTCCCCGACACAGAGCGCAGCCCGCGTTGACCAGCGCTCAACCCGCGCCATCCCAGATGACCAGATGCGAGCCCCCGTCACGTAGCCGCAACGACATGTCTGAGCCAGGGTCTCGAGAACCTCGCGAGTCTGCCGTGGTGATTGTCGATAGGGGCGGCGGCGTCCGATGTGCACTGCAGGGGAAGAACAGATCCGAGTGCGGATCCCACGAATGAACCTCAATGTGTCCGGGAGGGACGACTTTAACGACAAGGCCTGCGAGCGTCACTTACATCTGTACTGGTCAGAGCGATTTGGTGCGGCTTGCCCCGTCCGAGGCAGCTTCAAAGTCGTCCCTCATGGACAAAATCCGTCTTCCCACCCCCAATACAGCCCCACGGCGCCTGCCCCAAGGCCCCCTCGCCCTGGGCCCGCACCGGCTCGCAGGTCACAGAACGGTCACCTGCCCGAATTGGTCTCGACCACCTGCGCCAGCGTCCTAAGATCGTCTCCGTGACAACGGCGCCCACGACTCCCCCGGATGCGGTGACGGATCCTGCCCCTTCCCTCCCTTCTCTTGATGTCGCACCGGGCTCTGTGGTCCGGGTGCGCGACGAGGACTGGCTGGTCACCCAGGTCTCCACCACGTCTGACGGCATGCTGGTGACCGTGCAGGGCCTGTCCGAGCTGGTTCGGGACACGACGGCGCAGTTCTCCGCCGGCCTTGACCACATCGTCCCGGTGGATCCGCGCCGAACCCGGGTCATCGCGGACACCTCCACCCGTCACCGGCTCTCGCGCCTGTGGCTGGAGGCGACCCTGCGCAAGACGGCGCTCCCGGCGACCTCCACTGACCTGGCCGTGGTCAGTGACGTCCTCGCTGACCCGCTGGCCTACCAGCTGACGGCGGTTCGCCAAGCCCTGGACCCGGCGAACCTGCGCCCGCGCATCCTCCTGGCTGACACCGTGGGCCTGGGCAAGACCCTGGAGATCGGCATGATTCTGGCCGAGCTCGTGCGCCGCGGCCGGGGCGACCGCATCCTCATCGTCACACCCCGTCACGTGCTCGAGCAGATGCAGCACGAGATGTGGTCGCGCTTCGCGCTGCCCTTCGTGCGCCTGGACTCGGTGGGCATCCAGCGGGTGCGCCGTTCGGTGCCGGCCTCACGCAACCCGTTCTCGGTGTTCCACCGCGCGATCATCTCCATCGACACGCTGAAGTCGGACCGCTACCTCAATCATCTGCGCAAGCAGCGCTGGGACGCGGTCGTCATCGACGAGTCGCACAACGTCACCAACAAGGGCACGTTCAACAACCGGCTCGCGGACATCCTGGCCCGCCAGACCGACGCCCTCATCCTGGCCTCGGCCACGCCCCACAACGGCAACCCGAAGTCCTTCGCCGAGCTCATCCGTCTGCTGGAACCGACGGCGGTACACGCGGACGGCACCCTCGATGAGGAGGCAGTGCGTCGCCTCGTCATCCGCCGTCACCGTCACTCCGACGAGGTGCGCGACGTCGTGGGCGGCCGCTGGAAGGAGCGCCTGACTCCGGTCAACAAGCTGGTGGAGCCCTCCCCGGCTGAGGACGCGGTGGCCGGCGAGCTGTCACGCACCTGGCTGCACCGGCTCGACGGCGCCTTGGCACCGGGCGGCCGCAGGCCCACCGCCCGCGGCGGCGACTCCCTGTTCGCCTGGACCCTGGCCAAGTCCTTCCTGTCCTCGCCGGCGGCCCTCATCCAGACGATCGACGAGCGCCTGGCCCGACGCCGCAGCCGGGCAGCAGCAGCTGGCTCCACCCCGGAGCCCTCAGAGCAGTCCCAGGCGCTGACCCGCCTGCGCGAGCTGGCCGTGGAGGCCAACACAACGGCCTCGGGCAAGTACCAGGCGCTGCTGGCCGAGCTGCGTCGCATCGGGATCGGCCCCAGGTCGACCGAGCGCGTCGTCGTCTTCGCCGAGCGCATCGCGACGCTCACCTGGCTGGCCGAGCACCTGCGCGAGGACCTGCGCCTGCCCGCCGACGCGGTGCGGGTCATGCACGGGAGCCTGTCCGACGTGGAGCAGCAGGAGATCGTGGAGCAGTTCCGCCAGGCCCACACGCCGGTGCGCGTCCTGGTGACTGGCGACGTCGCCTCGGAGGGCGTCAACCTGCACGCCCAGTGCCATGAGCTCATCCACTACGACATCCCCTGGTCGCTCATCCGCATCGAGCAGCGCAATGGCCGTATCGACCGCTACGGCCAGTCCGTCTCACCGCAGATCACGACCCTGCTGCTGAGCCCGTCGGACCCGCGCTTCTCCGGCGACGTCCGCGTGCTCACGCGCTTGATGGAGAAGGAGGATCAGGCGCAACGGGCCCTGGGCGACGCCGCCTCCCTCATGGGCCTGTACTCGGGCGAGAAGGAGGAGGAGGCGATCCGCCAGGCGTTGGCGGCCGGGCAGGACATTGACGATGTCGTCCCCGACGCCGACGACGCACTCAGCCTGGACCCGATGGCGGCCCTGTTCGCGAAGCTGACGGGCACGGCCGAGGCCAAGGGCGACGGCGCCGCTGCACCCACCGGCGCCGAGGGCTCCCCTGCTGATTCAAGCAGTCCCGACGACCCGGCCGGTCCGGCCTCCCCCGCCCAGCCTGCTGCCCCGCTGGCGACGTTGACGCTGTACGAGACCCAGCTGGACTATCTGCGCCAGGCCCTCACCGAGCTTTATGAGCGCCCTGAGGAGCCCGAGCAGCGCCAGACCGGCGGCGGGGGCGTCTCGTGGCGCGAGCACGGCACGCAGCACGTGGTGGAGATGGTGCCCCCGGCGGGGCTGCGCCATCGCCTGTCGGTGCTGCCGCAGTCCTACCTGCGTGAGCGCCGCGTCCAGGAGCACCTCAAGCTGGCGACGACGCAGACGAAGGGCGCGCGTCTTCTCGCGGAGGCCCTGAGTGACTCCTCGGACTCCTCCTGGCCGGAGGCCCACTATTTGGGGCCGCTGCACCCGGTGCTGGACTGGGCCGGCGACCGGGTGCTGGCCAAGCTCGGCCGATCCTCAGTGTTCGCGGTGCGCGGCGACGTCGACTCGCCGACCGTCCTGTTGCTGGGGACTCTGACGAACCAGGCGGGCCGGACGGTGTCGATGGTGTGTGTCAGTATCGCCTTCCCCTACTTGGACCTGGAGGCCGCGCAGTCGGAGCTGGATGCGGGCCGGCCGGTCGAGGCGGTGCCGATCGGGCAGGTGCATGACTCCCCCACCGCCATGTTCGAGGCGGTGGGCATCTCCCGGGAGCTGCGGAACTCCGGGCCGGTGACGCAGACCAGTCTGCTGGAGGCGCTCATCCCTCCGGCGGTGGATACGGCTAAGGACCACATGGCGCTGACCCTCGACGCAGCGGAGGAACAGGCGACGGCTCGGGTTGAGGCCTGGGCGGAGCGCGCGAATGCCTGGGATGACGAGGCCGGTCGCCTCATCCAGAACCGCCACCTGCGCGAGCAGCGGATCACGGTGGCTCAGGAGCGCGAGCTCAGGAAACAGCACCGGCCCGCACACACGCTGGTGCGCCCACTGCTGGTGGTGGTGCCGCAGGACTTCGGGATGGAAGGGGATCTCTGATGGCGGTGTCGGATGCGCTGGTCGTCGGCGAGGACTGGATCAGCGAGCACTACTTCACGACGGACGCCACCAAGGAGTCCTTCCTGGCGCGGGTGCTGGAGCGCCGCAAGGAGTGGGAGGCCCTGGAGAAGCCGGCCGATCCCGGCACTACCTCGACGCCGACGCCTCGTTCCCGGTTCCGTTCTGAGCGTTCCCGCTTAGAGGAGCTGCTGGCGGTCCTGCCCGCCGACGACGCAGGCTCCCTAACCGGCGCGGCCCTGGAGGCGGCCGGCGAGCTCGATGCGCTCCTGCGCGAGATTCTGGGCTTCACGTCGTCGGAGTACCGGCTGACCGAGCGGGGCTCGGTGACCCTGGTGAGGCCGGTGGGTGATGAGGGCCCGGCGCCGCTGGCGCTGCTGCGCGCCCGCCCGGTGACCACCGTGGAGGACCTGCTGGTCAAGGACGCCCCCACGCTCGCTGAGGAGTGGCAGCCCGTGGACCTGGGGGACCCCGACGCCCCGGTGCTGGAAGGGGCTGAGCCGATCGAGTCGGTGTCTCGGGCGCTGTCGACGCTCATGACGGATGGTCACGGTCCGGCCTTCGCCCTGGTCCTGGCGGGCCAGTGGGCGCTGGTGGCAGAGCGGGAGCGGTGGCCGGAGGGCCGCTGGCTGGCGGTGAACGTGCAGCTCGTCGTCGAGCGTCATGAGGCCACGCGCGGCGGCGAGGTGGAGCGGGCCCTGACCTGCCTGGATGCCCGCTCTCTGCTGCCGACGGCGGAGGGCGAGACCTGGTGGGCGGCCACCTTGGAGGACTCGGCAGCCCACACGGTGGGGGTCTCGAAGGATCTGCGTGAGGGCGTGCGCTCCTCCATTGAGATCCTTGCGAATGAGGTGGTGCGCCGTCGCGCCGCGCGGGGGCTGGAGCCACTGCCCCAGGAGCGGGCGCAGGACCTGGCCCTGCAGTCGCTGCGCTACATCTACCGGATCATCTTCCTGCTGTATGCGGAGGCGAGTCCTGAGCTGGGGGTCCTGCCGGTGGGTGCCGCCGAGTACGACGCCGGCTACGGCCTGGATCGTCTGCGTGAGCTGGCCTTGAGGGAGCTGCATGAGGAGTCGGCCCTGGCGGGCACGCACATTTACGAGTCCTTGGACCGGCTGTTCCACCTGGTCGATGAGGGCCACAATGAGCAGGTACCGGCCGCGCAGGAGGGCAGCTTCGATGGTCTGGTGTTCCGGCCGATGCGCGCCGACCTCTTCCGCCCGGTGGCGACCGCCCTCATCGACGAGGTGGGCCTGGGTAACGGGGCGCTGCTGCGGGTGCTGCGCCACCTGCTGCTGACTAAGGAGAACAGCAAGAGCGGCCGGGGCTTCATCTCCTATGTGGAGCTGGGCATCAACCAGCTGGGCGCTGTCTACGAGGGGCTCATGAGCTACTCGGGTTCCTTCGCCACCGAGCGCCTGTGGGAGGTGGCGCCGGGCGGGGACGCCTCGAAGGGCTCGTGGGTGGTGCCCGAGGACGTCATGGAGGGCCTGGAGGAGAAGGACTTTGTGACGGTGGAGGATGAGGTGACGGGCGAGCGCCGCAACGTCACCTATGAGAAGGGCCAGTTCGTCTACCGGCTTTCCGGCCGGGACCGGCAGCGTTCGGCTTCCTTCTACACCCCGGAGGTGCTGACGCGTTTCACGGTGCAGCAGGCGCTGGAGGAGTTGCTGGATCAGGATGGGCGGACGACGAGTGCTGAGGAGATCCTGCATCTGACGGTGTGTGAGCCGGCGCTGGGGTCGGGGGCATTCGTGATTGAGGCGGTGCGTCAGCTGGCGGAGCAGTATCTCTCGCGGCGTGAGCGCGAGCTGGGCCGGCGCGTGGATCCTGAGGAGCGGCCCCGGGAGCTGGCGAAGGTGAAGGCCTATCTGGCTCTGCACCAGGTGTACGGGGTGGACCTCAATGCGACGGCGGTGGAGCTGGCGGAGGTGTCCCTGTGGCTGGACACGATGGTGGAGGGGCTGGCGGCCCCGTGGTTCGGGCTGCGGCTGCGGCGCGGTAACTCGCTGGTGGGGGCGCGCCGGGCCCTGTACTCCACGTCCCAGCTCAAGAAACGGGCGTGGCTGTCGGCCGCACCGGTGGCCGAGCCGCTGAGTCAGGTGGCGGCCGTGCTCGACGACGCCGATTCCGCCTCCCGGCACCGGATCGGCGGGGCGCTGGACGTCTCCGGCAGCATCCACCACTTCCTCCTGCCGGCCAAGGGCTGGGGCAGCGCGGTGGAGGTCCCCAAGCAGGTGCGGGACCTGGTCAATGCCGGCAGGCTCAAGGCCCTCAAGACCTGGCGCAGGGACATCACGAAGGCACTGAGCACCACCCAGGCCAAGCGGCTGACGGCCTTGGCTCGGCGCGTGGAGGTGCTGTGGGAGATGACGCTGCGGCGTCTGCGGGTGGCGGAGGCGGAGGCCTCTCGCCGCATCGACCTGTGGGGCCGCGAGACACAGGAGGGCTCCGGTTCAACGGTGTCCCGCGAGGAGATCGAGGCCTACCTAGCGGCACCGGGTTCGGCGTACCGGCGGCTGCGGCTCGTCATGGATGCGTGGTGCGCCCTATGGTTCTGGCCGCTGACCACGGACGTGACGCCGCCGAATCTGGATGAGTGGCTGGGTGCCCTGGAGGGGCTGCTGGGCAAACAGGTCAAGGACGCCAAGGGCACCGACGGAACCCTGGTAGATGCCTCCTCCTGGGCGGAGCTGGAGACCATGGAGGAGGTCGAGCTCGGCCTCGCCGGAGCCCGCAAAGTGCAGTCGGTCATTGACGAACACGAATGGCTCACCGTGGTCCAGGAGGTGGCGAAGGCCCAGGGCTTCTTCCACTGGGAACTGGACTTCGCCACCGTCTTCGCCCGCGGCGGCTTCGACCTCCAGGTCGGAAACCCGCCGTGGGTGAGGCCCGACGTCTCAGTTGAGACCCTTCTGGCCGACGGCGATCCCTGGTGGATGCTCACGAAGAAGCCATCGCTTGCAGACCGGCATGAGCGCCTGCCACGCACTCTGGCACGTCCTGGCGTCCTCACCACAGTGCTCGACGGAGCCGCCGAGACCGAGGTCCTCGCTGAGTTCATCAGCGACCAGACCGCCTACCCAATCATGGAAGGACGCCCCGACCTCTACCGAGCCTTCATGTGTCAGGTCTGGGAGCACCAGAACGAGCACGGCATCTCCTCACTCATTCACATGGAGACCCACTTCACCGACGCCAAGACACCGGGGCTGCGCGCCGCCGCCTACCGGCACCTACGGCGACATTGGCAGTTCATCAATGAACTTCGACTCTTCGATGTCCATCACCTCAACGCGTATGGAATCCACGTCTACGGCGCAGAGCGATCACCCTCGTTCATCCACGCAGCCTCGCTCTACCACCCCGACACGGTGCAACGCTCACTCAAGCACGATGGCAGTGGAGAGGAGCCCGGGTTCAAAGATCCACACACCGGAACCTGGGACCTTCGCCCGCACGCAGCCCGCATCGAATCCATCGATGAAGTCGCACTGAAGACCTGGCAATCAGTGACAGAATCCGACGATTGGCGTTCCACCTCGATGGTCTCCACCGTAAACTCAGCTGCTGCCCGCACTCTCACCACGCTAGCCACGCAACCACGCATCGGTGATCTCGACCTCCAATTTTCAACTGGCTGGAACGAAACAACAGACTTCCAAAGAGGACTATTCTCAAAACGATGGGGCGCAGCATCCTGGGAGGACGCCATCCTTCAAGGACCTCACCTCCACGTCTCAACCCCGCTGTACAAGCAGCCCAATAAGTCCATGAAGCACAATCTGGACTGGACCTCAACCGACCTGGAAGCGCTCCCCCCGAGCGCACAGCCCATCACCCAGTACAAGCCTGCCGGCGACCGCACCACCTACGACCACCTCTACACCCACTGGGACGGTTCTCCAGCCCGCGACCACTACCGCATCGCCTGGCGTGCAATGGCTGCTAACACCGGAGAGAGAACACTCATTCCAGCCATCATTCCGCCTGGAACGGCACACCCTAACGGTGTTTTTTCCTCAGGCTCCGCAACGATCACAGGTCGATCCCTTGTCGCCGCACAAGCCAGCCTATCGTCACTTTTAGCTGACTTCACTCTTCGAGCACTTCCCAAGTCCGGAATTTACTTCCCCGACTTCTCTAGGCTGCCCGCTCTACCCCACAACCACCCTCTCACCACACGTGTCGTCCTGCGCACCCTTCGGCTCAACTGTGTTACCGACGCTTACGCAGATCTGTGGACCGAGTGTTGGGATGAGTCGTTTGTGGCTGATTCGCCGATTCTGGTGCGTCATGATGAGCGCCCGATTGGTCCGGAGTGGACGGCAGACACACCCTTGCGTCGGGCGGAGGATCGTCGTAATGCGCAGGCGGAGATCGATGTCATGGTGGCGATGATGCTGGGCGTGCCGATCGAGGACCTGTGCACGATCTACCGCACCCAGTTCGCAGTGCTATACGACTACGACCATGGCCGTGGCCAGGGCGCTTATGTCTATGACGCGAACGGCCGCCAGCTGCCGACCCCGGTCCGCCAGGCCTGGGAGAAGCGCCAACGCCCCACCTCCAACGACGACATGCCATTATCGGAGCGCACTCACACCCACCCCGGTTCTGGTGTCTCCTACGTCTACGACCTCCCCTTCCGCATCCGCGACCGCGAATCCGACTTCCGCCGTATCCACACCGTCCTCATCGCGAACTTATGAAGAGCAGCGACGCCCGTGACCCTATCCACGAAACTGATTGGATAACAACGCATCAGCACCCAACCCGATCCGAGAGGGGACGGGTGGGCCCCCACATCATTCTCCACCAGGCCACCAAAGATGGGAAGGGAAAGTACCCTCCGCCAAAGAGAGAGCTCATCTCTTGAAAAACCGCGAAATTTAAGGCCAGTTTTCCTCGTTCAGGGTCAGAAGTAACTTCACCTACTACCCGAAGACTTGCGATACAAGGAATATCGAACATGAAACACTTTAATTTTTACTACGACGAAACGGAACACAGCCGCAAGATTAATCATCGGACAGTCTCCGCCAGCAATTATCACGACGACTTCATTGCTGCCGCTGTAGGATGGGACAAGTTGGATGAAAGTGATATTGAGGAAAAGTTCCACACCTTCGAAGAAAAGTACTCTAGGCGAATGGTTGGAAATGAACTCAAAAGCACTACAATTAAGCAGAGCCAGCTGACATACGGTTTTGCCTCTCTAAGCAAAAGTACCGCAGCCTTAATGAACGATTTCTTTAACTTGTTCGACGAGAGTGTGTTCGTCTACTTATCCGCGTTCAGCAAGACAGAGTATATAGTCAGGCAGGTGTTCAGTGGGTACGAGAACTCACCATTCATAGATATGGACCTCCTAAAATATTCGGTAACCAAAGCAATCGTAACCTACCGCCCCGAGGGGGTAATTCAGTCACTATATGCAGGGCCTGAAAAATTCTTAGAGTCGCTCAGAGATTTCCTCCGACAGAAAATTGAGGAGGACAGCGTCAACATTGATCTCAAACACAGAGAGATCGAGCAATTCGTATGCATTCTTCTCCTCCTCGAGAATGCCGAGCCGATCAAAACGTTTGATTGGGATTATGGCCCCACTTTGGCTACCCTTAAGGCGTTTATACAAGAAAAGTCAATATGTGAGTACTCGCTGATCATCGACAGGGAAGCCAGGACTGCTGAGAGTGCGCGCAACCTTGGTTTCGAGCACGTTTCCGAAGGGAACTCGAAGGAACTATTCGCCCTACGTATGGCAGATCTGCTTGCAGGCATTGCCGCAAAGCTCATGAAGGCGTTAGCCAAGGCGCTTAAATATCGCAACCCGGCGGACGAGGTAAGGAAGAAGCTCCTCGACGTGGGGTGGTTTAAACTTACTGAAGAGCGCCTTGCTATATACAAGAAATTACATAGAATCGTCATGCAATCTAACAATGCGTGGCACAAAGTGTCATCAGGGGTATACTCCGATAACCTCATTTGCTTCACAACTTTTCTGTCGTTCGTAGATAATTTCAGCTCGCCGAAAGACATTCAAGATGACCTTCCGATGATGCCCGAATATTTCAATGCGGCTGCATGTGCTGCACTGGAAAGTCATTACGCCATAGTCAGAGATACACTTCCCGCCATTCCGACAAACAGCGACAATAGCGAATACTTTTTCAATCAACGAGGCGGCAAAGAATACTTTGATGTAAACAGGCAACCCTACCTCGAGGTAGGCAGTCGTGCACACACTTACAACGTGCTCGCTGTCGACGTGCGAAACGGCAAGGCTCTGGTCACCCTTGAGGAAGACGATAAGGTAGCTTGTTATGCCCTTCCCGACAAACTGTACTCCTGGGCTGAAACCTTGGTGGACTTCGCAAGTTCCGGAGTTGGCCTCTTTCCTGAGAAGGTCACATTCACGCCGATTAACGGAGAGTTGGCTGCACATATTCACTAGGTGTACGTGGTGATGTCGTTGGCGACGCTGATGGGGGGGCTCGTTGCGGGCGCCTGGTCGTGGCTGGAAGCGCGAAAAGGTGGTCGTCGTAGTGGTAGTCCCACACTGCGACGGTCTAGCGGCACTGGTCCGCTGATGTAACGCCCAACTATACTGCCCTGGCGTGATGTGCAGGACCCGTGCACTAGCCTCGATCGTCGAGGTCCTCCGCGCCCTCCCGACTCGCAGCTACCGCAGCTACAGCAGCTACCGGCCCAGGCCTTCCTGGACACCGACGGAATCACCTTGCGATCCCCACGATATGCCCAAATCGTCGTATATATGTCGCCTGCAGAGCGCTATGTCCAGATCTCTCGGACAACTGCGAGGTCTACTACCGTTGCTTTTGGAGGTGGTACACCTCGCGGCGGTAACCGACGGCGAGGATGAGACCCGCCAGTACCCCGTCATCGATCTCGTAGATGATGCGGTAGTTGCCGGTGCGCACACGCCACTCGCCCTGCCCGCCAACGAGCTTCTTGGCTCCGGCTAGGCGGGGCTCCTGGGCAAGCAGCTCAACGACAGCCTGGATCCGGCGTTGCGCATGGCCGTCCAGCTTACGTAGCTGACGGACCGCCGCCGGGCTGAACTGGATCCGGTGAGTCATGCGAGCCCGAGGTCAGCCTTGACCTCGTCCCAGGGAATGGTTCCGTGCTTTGCGATCTCAGCACGGGCGGCGTCGGCGGCCTCAATGTCCGCCAGTATCTCCGCCACCTGAGTGAGCCGCTCCAGGTCCTCGACGTCGATCACCGCGGCCACGCGGCGACCCCGGCGGGTCAGGAAGACGGGCTCATGTCTGGCGCTGGCGTCGTCGACGATTTCATCGAGCTGGCTACACGCAACAGAGACAGGCAGGTCGGGCATGACTCCAGTATGGGTGAAGGTCGCAGTTTTCACGCCTTGTCACCAAGAAGCGACTCGGGCCGCCACCTCTCCCCTCCCCTCGCTGCGGTAGCCTCGGACCAGCGGGATCACTCCCGGAACAACGACGATCCGCACGGGGTAGTGCCGGCCCCGGCAGACACCATTCCCGTACACCATTCGCCACCATCCGCTCCATCGCCCATCACCACCACGCTCCAGCTATGACGCTCCTTCTCCCTAGCCTTCAGGCCGAACGCATCCGTCGGTCCATCGTCGACTACCTCTCGACGACCTTCGCCCTCACCGACGCCGAGCCACGGCGCGTGCTCACCGACTTCCTGGAAGACGAGAAGCAGGGAGTCTTCGTCGGCCCCTTCGTCCGCCTACGCCTGCCCTACCTGGCCGCGAGCGCCCGCCCCGGCACAACCGACCCGGCCCACCCCGCCGACCGCCCCCTCGACTGGGACCCGGGCCTGACCCCCTACCAGCACCAGGAGGACTCCTACCGGCGTCTGACCACCAAGGGCGGCCACCGCCCCGAACCGACCATCGTCACCACCGGCACCGGCTCCGGTAAGACCGAGTCCTTCCTCCACCCCGTCCTCGACCACGTCCTGCGCGCCCGCGCCCAGGGAGTCACCGGCATCAAGGCCCTCATCCTCTACCCCATGAACGCCCTGGCCTCCGACCAGGCCAGCCGCCTCGCCAGCCTCATCGCCAAGGATCCCGCCCTGGCCGGCGTGCGCGCCGCCATCTACACCGGGGACTCCTCCGCCAGCCCCCGCAAGCACGTCACCGCTGACTCCCTCATCACCGACCGCTACGTCATCCGTGACAACCCGCCGGACATCCTGCTCACCAACTACAAGATGCTCGACCAGCTCCTCCTGCGCCCCGAGGACCGCGAGCTGTGGCGGGCCTCAGCCGGGTCGCTCACCTACCTGGTCCTCGATGAGTTCCACACCTACGACGGCGCCCAGGGCACCGACGTCGCCATGCTGCTGCGGCGCCTGGGCCTGACCCTGCGCGCTCACCTGCCCGCCGATCACCCCCGCCAGGAGGCCTTCGCCTCCGCCCCGCTCGGCCCCGTGTGCCCCGTGGCCACCTCCGCCACCCTCGGCGACGGCGCAGACCCCTCCCGGATGCTCGCCTTCGCCCGCGACGTCTTCGGAACCGACCTGCCCACCAGCGCCGTCGTCACCGAGACCCGCGCCGACCTCAACCAGTGGGCCGCCACACACCGCCAGGTGGCCCAGTCCAAGGGCCTGGCCGGCCGCGCCCTGCGCCTGCGCTCCCTGCCCGGTGAGAAGCTGCAGGCCCTGGCGCGCCTCGCCGAGGCCGGCTCCCCGGGCCCCGAGAAGCTGCTCCGCGGCGTCGTCGCCCACCTCTACGACCTGCCCGAGGAGGTGGAGGACACCCTGGACGCCTCCGGCCTCGCCTCTGCCCTCCAGGCCCACCCCGACGTCCTGGACCTCGTGCGTGCCGCCGAGCGCTCCACGTCGCTGGCCGACCTCGCCCGGGGCCTCCTGGGCCCCATCCCCGAGTCGGGTCTGGCCCGGTGGGTCCTCTCCGCGATCCTGGCGGCCCTGTCCGTCGTGCGCGCCGGACTCGACGGCAAACCCGACCGCAGCGCGGTCAACGTGGAGGTCACCCTGTGGATCCGGGAGGTCACCCGCGTCGACCGGGCCCTGAGCTCCCTGCCCTCCTTCCGCTGGGCCGACGCCGCCTCCGAGCAGACACAGGTCGAGGAGCCCGCACGCCCCGCCCTGTACTGCCGCTCCTGCGGGCGCTCCGGGTGGGGCATCGTCCTGGCTCCCACCGGCCAGAAGGAGAAGGACGACCAGACCCACGTGCGCCGCGACCGCAAGACCGGCGACCCCCGCTTCCGGGCCCTCCTGCACGCCCCCGGGGAGGACGCCGATTACCGCGCCCGCACCGAGGCCGGCGAGATCAACCTGGAGGCCCGACACTCCGGGCTGCGCTGGTACTCCATCAACAGCCGCGAAATCCTCACCCGCCGCCCGGCCCAGGAGAGCACCGAGGCCAAGGAGGGCCTCGTCCTGCCGGTCCTCATGCTCACCGGGGACGAGCGCAGCATCACCGAGGACTCCACCAACGACGTCTGCCCCTCCTGCGGGGCCAAGGACTCCATCCGTTTCCTCGGCTCGGCCGTCGCCACCCTCCTGTCGGTGTCCCTGACCACCCTGTTCGGCGACGACGCCCTCGACAACACCGAGAAACGCGCCCTCATCTTCACCGACTCCGTGCAGGACGCCGCCCACCGCGCCGGCTACGTCAACCAGCGCTCCCACACGATGAGCCTGCGCTCGGCCCTGCGCGGGGCGCTGCGAGCAGAGATGCCCATTGAGGAGTGGGCCGAGGCCGCCCTCGACGACGCCCAGGCCAGTGCCTTCGACCGCTACCGGCTGGTCCCCGCGGCCCTGTCTGAGCACCAGCGCTTCAAGCCCTACTGGGACCCGAAGGCCCCGGCCTCCAAGCGCAGCCGGGCCAAGCCGCACGTCCGCCGTCGGCTCCTGTTCGACATCGCCCTGGAGGTGGGTCTCCAGTCCACCTACGGGCGCACCCTGGAGGCCACCGGCTCGGTCACCGTCCACGTCAGCGCCGGGCGCGCCAACGCCCTGGTGGCCCTGGCCCGTCAGGCCCTCGGCACCGACCAGCAGGGCGTCCTCGACGGCTTCAAGGACACCAGCGACGCGGCCCTGCTCGCCTGGGTGCGCGGCACCCTGGAGCACATGCGCCGCGAGGGCGCCATCGACCACGAGTGGCTCTCGCACTACAAGCGCGACGACGGCAAGCGCCTGTGGATCTGGTACAAGCGCGACCGTAATCAGGGCCAGCCTGCCTTCCCCACCGGGCGCGCCGCCCCGGCCTTCCCCCAGGTTGGCGGCGGCCTCGACACCCGCAAGTCGGCCTTCACGCCAGTGGGCTCCTCGAAGTCCTGGTATGCCACCTGGGCCCGTAAGTGCCTGGGGGTCGTGCCCACCCACGCCTCCCGCCTGGCCTGCGCGCTCCTGGCCCATTTGGCCGAGGCCGGGATCCTCAGCGTCACCACCACCGACTCCGGCGGCACCGTCTACGGGCTGCCGGCCGGCCGCGTCGTCGTCTCCCCGCTGCGTGAGACCACGCGCGAGTCCCTGCTCCTGGTGTGCGACACCTGCCGCACCCAGCTGCCCGCCGCCATCGCCACCGTCGACCAGCTCGACAGCGCCCCCTGCCTGGCCGCCACCTGCCCCGGCCACCTGAGGGCCCAGCCGCAACCGGCCGAGAGCTTTTACCGCAGCATGTACGCCGGGGCTCACGTGCGCCGGGTCGACTCCCATGAGCACACCTCCCTGCTCGACGCCAAGGAGCGCGCCGACGTCGAGACCGGGTTCAAGCGCCCCACGCAGGTGCCCGGTGACCCCAACGTCCTCGTGGCCACCCCCACCCTGGAGATGGGTATCGACATCGGGGACCTGTCCACCGTCATGCTCGGTTCCCTGCCGGCCACCGTTGCCTCCTACGTGCAGCGGGTGGGCCGCGCGGGCCGCCGCAGCGGCTCGGCACTCGCCCTGGCCTACGTGCCCGGCAGGCGCAGCCAGCTCCCGATCCTCGACGCCCCGGATCGGCTGCTCAACGGCTCTGTCGCGCCGCCGTCGACCTACCTGGGGGCCGAGGAGATCCTGCGCCGCCAGTTCCTGGCCTCCGTCATCGACACCCTCGCCCGCGAGAACCACCCGGCCATCCCCTCCGGCGGCCACGGCGGCGGCACCGCGAAGACCGCCCTGGGGGCCACCGGCGAGGGCTCGCTCATCACCACACTGTGCGAGCGGATCGAGCGCGACGGCGCCCTGCTGGCTCAGGCCTTCACCGCCGCCTTCCAGGAGCGCACGCCGGCGCTCGACCGCCTGAGCGCCTGGGTGACCCAGGACGCCGGCGCCGGGCCCCGCGAGATGCTCCAGCGCGCCGCCGCCGAGCACCGCGCCGAGTCCGAGCAGCTCCACCGCCAGGAGCGCCAGATCCGTGACGCCCTGCCCGAGCTCAAGGTCGCCGCCGAGCGCCCCAACGCCACCGAGGAGGACAAGCGGGCCCATCGCGCCGCCGAAGGAGCCCGGAAGGCCGCCGAGTCCCGGATCTTCGACCTGGATCGTGAGCACTGGGTCTCGGCCCTGGAGCGCCACGGCATCCTGCCCAACTACACCCTCATCGACGACTCCGTGCGCCTGTCCGCCCGCGTCTCCTGGCGCGACCCGGACGACGATGAGTTCCACTCCGAGCCCTGCGACGTCGATCGAGCCTCCGTCCACGCCCTGCACGAGTTCGCCCCCGGCGCCACCTTCTACACCCGCGGCCTGGAGATGGAGATCGAGGGCATTGACGCCTCCGACCTCAACAACCAGGCCCAGTGGTGGTTCTGCTGCAAGGCCTGCGGCTACATCGACGTGCGCGAGCCGCAGGAGACCCGGCCCGCAGCGCCCACGGAGTGCCCCAGGTGCCGTGACACCGACATTGCCGAGGTTGGACGTGCCCGGCGGGTCCTGCGCCTGAGCCGGGTCTTCGCTGACGTCTCCCAGGACGACGCTCACATCGGGGACTCCAGCGACGAGCGGCTCCGCACCCACTTCGAGGTCCTGCCCCTGGCCGACTTCGACCCCACCCGCGCAGTGCGCCAGTGGAACGTGGAGGCCTCCGGGTTCGGGGTGACCCGCTACCGTGGCATGAACCTGCGCTGGCTCAACACCGGGCGGCCCCTGGCCGGCCAGAGCGTCGACCGGGTCTCCGGCAACGCCCTCTCCTCGCGGGACTTCCGCCTGTGCGAGGCCTGCGGCAAGCTCGACACGGACACCCGGGCCTCCTCCGCCCGCGAGCACCGACCCTGGTGCCGCTACCGCAGCGACTCCGCCGAGCACGTGATCGCCGTCGACCTCATGCGCGAGCTGAGCACTGAGGCACTCGCCTTCGTCCTGCCTCTCGGTTTCGCCACCGACCGGGTGGGGGTGGACTCGCTGGCCTCCGCGATCCTCCTGGGGCTGGAGATCACCACCGGCGGCTCACCCGACCACCTGGGCATCGCCTCTGTCCCCCACCCCGTGGCCGGCGGCGCCCCCGGCGAGACCCGCCCCGCCCTCCTGCTGCACGACACCGTGCCCGGGGGCACCGGATACCTCACCGACCATGACGACTCCAGCCGCCTCTGGAACCTCCTCATCCGCACCGGCCAGCACCTGGAGAACTGCCCGTGCCGCGCCGAGGGCAAGGACATGTGCCCGGACTGCCTGCGGCCCCATGCCGTCTCCGCAGAAGTCACCCGCGCTGCGGCCCTGCACGCCATCGGCCAGCTCCTGGGACGGGAGAACAACAGCGCCCAGGACACCGAAGGCATGTTCGCCGAGCTCGACCCAGAGCTCCCCCAGTGGACAGTCACCGACGAGGCCGTGCGCGCCGGCACCGGGGAGAGCCCCCTGGAGGTGCGCTTCCGCGCCGCACTCGCCGAGCTCCTGAGCAAGCAGATGGCCGTGCGCACCACCAGCGACCCCTCGGGCGCGCCCGCGTTGGAGATCGACGGGGGCCGCTGGCGGATCCGTCCCCAGCTCGACGCCCGCGGCACCCGCCCCGACTTCACCTGCCTGCGCCCCGGCGGCCACAGTCCCATCGCCATCTTCACCGACGGCCTCCGCTACCACGCCAGTCGCAAGAACAACCGTCTCGCCGACGACGCCGACAAACGTGCACGCCTGCGCGCCGCCGGCTACCGGGTCATCTCCGTCAGCGTGGAGGACCTGGACGGGCCGTGGAACCCGGCCTGGCTGAATGAGGACACCGTCGCCAAGCTCAAGAACGGCTACCTGGGGGCCTCGCGCGCCGGCGGCGTCACCGACCCGGCCATTGACGCCTGGCGCGGCGGGCCAATGGCGCTGCTGGAGACGATGCTCAGCGATGACACGGAGGACCCCGAGACCAGTCCGACCACCGCCGCCCTGGCGGCTCTGGCCGACTCCGCCTGGGGGCCGCTCATCGTCGGTGTCTGCCACCACTTACCCTTAAGCAGGACCGCCTCCCTGCAGTGCTCCCCGGTCCCAGAGAGTGATTCCGAGGAGGACACCAGACGAACCATGGTGGATCCGCTGTGGGAAGCGTTGCGTGTACTGCGGCCTGAGGCCGAGCTGCCCGAGCCGGCTGGTGCTGCTGATGCCGCAGGCGCTCCTGCGGCGTCGAAGCACTCCGGTTCGGTCTTCGCCATCCCCCACCTTGCCCTGGCGGTCCAGCTCACCGGCGCCTCCACCACGGGGATGGCCCTCGTGCTGGACGACTCCGATGAGGCCCTGGGGACTCCCGAGCACCCGGAGGCCTGGCTGGCCTGGCTACGGCTCAGCAACGTGCTCGCCCTGGCCCAGGCGCCCGTGGACATCACCACGACCAGCCGGGCCCTGGCCGAGCTGCGAGCCCGCGCCCAGGCTGAGGTCGCTGTGGCGGATGTCGCCGGCAGCCCGGCCGCCATGAGCGATCTCGGTTGGGACGACGTCGACCAGGACCTCACCCCCGAGCCGATCCTCACCCTTCTGCCCCACCTGGCTGCGGCCGGCCTCCCCCACGAGGGCGACGGCGTCGAGGTCGGCGGCATCATGACGGACCTGTCCTGGGCCGCGCCCAAGGTTGCTGTCCTCGCCGAGCCGCAGGACGGCGACGAGGAGGCCCTGACCGCGGCCGGCTGGCGCGTCATCGTCACCGGCGACGATCCGGCCCGCACCGCCACCGATATCTGCGCGCTCATCCCCGAGCTCCTGGAAGGACACTGACATGGCCACGATCCTGTTGCCCAGCAGCAAGACGAAGGACGCCACCACCAAGGACCCCTCCCTCAGGGCGAAGATCGGGCCGTTCATTACCAAGCTGTCCACCATGACCACGAGCTCGGGGCTGCACCTGGAGCCGATTCGTGGATCGCGGGACCGGCGTGTGCGCACCGCGCGCGTCACCGACTTCTACCGGGCCGTCCTGTTCGAGCTCACCGCCGACGGCGAGGTCGTCTACGTCATCCACGGCATCTGGCCACACGACGAGGCCATCAAGATTGCCGAATCCGTCACCGTCCACGTCAACCCCCGCAACGGCATCACCGAGGTCGTCAACGTCGGGGACCTCATCGGCCTGGATCCCCGTACCGTTGAGGAGGCGCGGCGCACAGCCCAGGCCGAGCTCGCCGCCGCCCAGCGCGAGGCCGACGAGCTCGCCCGCGAGACGGCCCGCATCCAGGCCGCCAACGCTGAGGCACGCCGTCGCAACGAGGAAGCCGCCCAAGGAGCCGACGCCGCCTCCGCGCCCACCCAGGCACCTGGCGAGCCGGTTGATACGGGGAGCCACCGGGGCGAAGGCGGAGCGGTTGCCGGAACGGCGGCCGGGGCCGCCAGTGTGCCGGGCGCCGTCGTCGTTCCCAGCCGGGACCAGGCACCGGTGTGGCCCGACGGACTCACCGTGGAGATGCTGCACGACGAGCTCGGCATTGACGTCCGACTCGGCGCAGCGGCACTGGCGGCGCAGCGAGAGTCCCAGCTCCTCGACCTGGCCTCCACCGCCCGAGTCGCCTGGCAGGGTGAGGCACTGCTCAACCTGGCCACGGGGGCGACGATCGAGGAGATCCGTGAGGACTTCGGGCTGCGGCCCTCGCGAGACGTCGCCGCAGAGCCCACCGACGCCGACCTCATCGCCGGTCTGCGTACTCGCGCGGCCCGCTTGACCTTCACCTGGTTGGAAAGTGACGAGGACCTGCGTCGCGCCATCGAGGGGCTCAGCTTCGCCGAGTGGCAGCTCTTCCTGCACCCCCAGCAGCGGGCCCTCGTGGAGCGGCGCGCGAACGGCCCCATGCGTGTCTCGGGCGGCGCCGGAACCGGGAAGACCGTCATCGCCGTGCACCGCGCCGTCGAGCTGGCCAAGCGGGACAAGACTGACGGGCAGGAGCCACGAATCCTGCTGACAACCTACACGCGCAACCTCGCCGACGACCTGCGCCGCCAGATCGCCCAGCTCGAGCCACGGCTGCCCTTCACCGAGAAGCTGAGCGAGCCCGGAGTCATGGTCAGCGGCCTGGACCGGGTGGCACGCATGATCCTCCAGCAGGCCGGGGCCAAGATCTCCCCCATCGCCCAGGAGGTCATCGGCCAGCCGCGCGGGCGAGTACTCACCTACCCCAGAGAGAACGTGTGGCAGGAGGTCCTCACCCTCATGGGCGATGAGCTGCCCGAGCGGCTGCGCTCCGCCGACTTCCTGGAGTCCGAGTACGAGCTGATCGTGCTGCCCCAGCGCGTGACGACTCTCAAGCAGTACCTGCGCGTACGCCGCCCCGGGCGGGGCGTGGCCCTGGACCGGTCCAAGCGGGCCGCCGTGTGGAAGGCGATGGAGCGCTACCGGGACCGCAGCGCCGACCTGGGCGTGACTTCCTTTGATGAACAGCTCGCCCTGGCCGCCGCCTGGCTCGATCATAAGGCAGCCCTCGGCATACCCCGACCCTTCCGGCACGTGCTCGTCGATGAGGCGCAGGACCTCACGCCCGCTCACCTGCAGCTGCTGCGGGCGCTGGTGGAACCTGGCCCGGATGACCTGTTCCTGGCTGAGGACTCCCACCAGCGTATCTACGGCAAGAAGATCACGCTGAGCCACTACGGGATCCAGGTGCGCGGGAGGTCGCGGCGGCTGACGCGCAACTACCGCACCACCCGTCAGAACCTCGATGTCGCCTTCGGGATCCTCGATCCCGGCACCTATAAAGACATGGAGGGGCAGGCAGAGGAGCATCACTACGTCTCACCGCGCTCCGGGCCCGAGCCGCTGCTGCTGCACGCCACTGACCGCGCCGATGAGCTGAGCAAGGCCGCTGAGCTGCTGACGGTGTGGCTGGAGCAGGACCGAGACAGTGAGGACAGCGCCCCGGAGAGCATCGCCATCCTCGTGCGTGACCGCTACCAGCGCGACGCCGTCGTCAATGGTCTGGCGCAGCACGGGATAGAGGTGCGCGCCGTGGACCGGGAGGCGGCCGGTCGGGGCAGGCCAGTGGTCATGACGATGCACCGTGCCAAGGGCCTGGAGTTCCGCAAGGTGCTGCTCTTCGACGTCTCGATCAACGCGATCCCTCGACCACTGCGGGACCAGCAGTACTCCGACGCAGACGGCGACGATGCCCTCCTGCGGGAGCGTTCCTTGCTGTACGTGGCTGCGACCCGCGCCCGGGACCAGCTCGCCATCTCCTGGAGTGGTGAGGCCAGCCCCCTCATCACCGCCCTCGTGCCGTAGGCCACTGCCCCTAGGGAACCCTCCGGCACGTCAGCGCACGGTCCTCTCGCGGGCTCCACCCCCGCCTCCTAGCACCACAGACTCACCGACCCACGACAGCACCCCAGATCCCGAGCCACCGCCGAAGCCGACTCACCAGCCACCACATCACGACGCACACCCTGATCAAACCAATCCCCAGACACATAACACCCCTCCACGAGTGGTGCATCCACCACCAGAACCCACCCCTCATCGGCGTCAAAGTGTCCAAATGGGACGACTATGACGCCACAGCCTGCAAGATCCGTTCGTATATGCGCAGGTCAGGGTGATTCGACTTCATCCAGCCCGCTCGCAGCGGCTTCAAAGTCGTCCCATTTGGACAAAATCTGCCCCCCCTCCCACGGCACCTCCTCGCGGCCGGAACGGACGAGACCAGTGCCGACGAGCAAAGCGCACCCGTGCGTCCGTCAGGCCCACCGCGTACGCCCCCGGCGAAGTGCCGGACCCGCCCGCCGGGCAGCCCCCGCCCCTTCCTAGGAGTGCCCGAGCCAGCAGCCCCACGGCCCGAGAATCCCCACCTCTCTGGAGGAACGTCGGGCCGACATTGGGCAGCATCCGCAGGCTCACTGAGGGCCTCTCGAAGGCCCCCTGGGCAATCGCTATGCGGCTCTCGGACCCACTGCCCAGCATGTGGGGTGTGCGTCACCACGACTCTCCTCCGGTGTCCGAATGGTGTTCGTGACCATTGACGTTGTACGGTTGCCCCACGACATATTTGACCAGGAAGAGCGCGCCCACGTGCGCGCCGTGACACGTTGGAGGGGGTCGAGCCTATGGGGCGCGGCCGTCAGAAGGCCAAGGCAACCAAGGTTGCCCGTAAGCTCAAGTACTTCAGCCCGGAGACCGATTACAAGGCTCTGGAGCGGGAGCTCGTCTCAGCGTCCTCGGGATCCGAGTCTGACGACGAGATCGACTACGAGGAGCTGGCCGCCAAGTATGCCGTCGACGACGATGACTGGGACGAGGACGGCAAGTAGCCCACCCCGAGGGCCGGAGGAACGCACCTGCCGGCCCTTCCGCACGCCTAAGAACGCGCGCGTCGAGGCCGTCGGGCAGCCATCTGTGTCACTCTCGGCGACTTTTCACTCCCGAACCGAATCACCTGTGTCGCATCGACCCAGGTCAGGGCGGTGCTGCCCGGACCCATCGCTCCAGAACCGGCCCAGTGGGGATTGAATAGTCGCCATCCGTGACACCTCACGGCTCGAACGCCCCGCTGGGCGTTCGCGGCTCAGGCGGTGTAGGTGCCGTGAATGTCGACCGCGCCCCCGTCGACGCCCTTCGTGCAGGCGACCACCCGCCCCCGGGCCTCGTACTTGCCGGCCTCATGCACCTCTCCCAGCACCCAGGCGGGGATGTTGGAGCCCTCGGCGACCCGCAGGACGGCATCGACCACGCCCGGGTCAACAACGGCGACCATCCCCACGCCCAGGTTGAGGGTACCCTCGAGGTCCTCCCACGGCACCGAGCCGAGCTCGCGCACGGTGGTAAAGACCGGCGGCACCGTCCAGGAGGAGCGGTCGACGTCGGCGATGAGCCCGGCCGGCAGGACCCGGGCGACGTTGGCGGCCAGCCCCCCACCGGTGATGTGGGACAGGGCGTGGACCGGTGCTGGGGCGGCCGGCGAGGACAGGGTCTCCAGCATGGCCAGGCACACGCGGGTGTACAGGCGCGTGGGCTCGAGCAGCTCCTGGCCCAGGGTGCGGCCAAACTCGGGGACCTCACGCTCCAGGCCCCAGCCGGCGTGCTCGATGACGCGGCGCACCAGGGAGTAGCCGTTGGAGTGCAGGCCGGAGGAGCCCAGGGCGACCAGGACGTCGCCGGCACGCACCTTCTCAGCCCCAAGCATCCGGTCGGCCTCGACGACGCCGGTGGCGGCCCCGGCGACGTCGTACTCGTCGGGGGCCATGAGGCCGGGGTGCTCGGCGGTCTCCCCACCCAGCAGCGGGGTGCCGATGGCGGCGCAGGTCTGGGCGATGCCGCGCACGATGTCGGCGATCCGCTCGGGGACGACGTGCCCGCAGGCGATGTAGTCGGTCATGAGCAGGGGGCGGGCCCCGACCACGACGATGTCGTCGACGACCATGCCCACCAGGTCCTGGCCGATGGTGTCGTGGATGTCGAGAGCCTGGGCGATGGCGACCTTGGTGCCCACGCCGTCGGTGGAGGTTGCCAGCAGGGGGCGGCGGTAGTCGCGCAGGGCGGAGACGTCCACGAGCCCGGCGAAGCCCCCGACGCCGCCGACGACGGCCGGGGTCATGGTGGAGGCCACGGCGTCCTTCATGAGCGCGACGGCCCGGTCCCCGGCGGCGGTGTCCACGCCGGCGTCGGCGTAAGTGATGGCGGGGGCGGGCTGCTCAGGCTGCTCGGGCTGCTGGGTCATGGTGGGGCTCCTTGTGGACTCGGGTCGAAGGTGCGGTGGTGGGCGGACGGGGCGAGGGCGGAACGGGTGGCCGGTGCGCATCGCCGACGGCGGAACGGGTGGACTCCGGCGGACCGGGCCAGCCGGCCGGGGCGCGGCAGGCGCCGGGGCCCGGGCTAGGTCGTTGACCCCAGGGGGCTGCCGGAGGCC
>NZ_JASPFC010000029.1:0-34510 GCF_031296635.1 Actinomyces acetigenes | reverse complement strand
CTGGCTCAAGGCCGTGGGAGACACCGTCGAGGCCGACGAGCCCCTGCTGGAGGTCGCTACCGACAAGGTCGACACCGAGGTCCCCTCCCCCGCATCCGGCGTCCTGCTGGAGATCCGCGTCCCCGAGGACGAGACCGTCGAGGTCGGCACCGTCCTGGCCATCATCGGCGACCCCTCTCAGGCAGGCTCCGCCCAAGCCCCGGCCGCCCCCGCGCCGCAGGCCGCCCCCGAGCCTCCGGCTCCCGCCCCGACCGCTGAGGCCCCGGCACCCGCCGCCCCGGCACCGGTGAGCACTGGAGCCTCGGGCTCCTACGTCACGCCGATCGTGCGCAAGCTCGCCAAGGACAAGGGCGTGGACCTGTCCACCGTCACCGGTACAGGTGTGGGCGGACGCATCCGCAAGCAGGACGTGGAGGCCGCGGCCAAGGCCGCCGAGGAGGCCCGCGCTGCTGCGGCCGTCCCAGCTCCGGCTGCTGAGGCGCCGGCGCCCGCCGCGGCCAAGTCGGCCTCGGCCAAGCCCGAGGTGGACACCACCCTGCGCGGCCGCACGGAGAAGATGAGCCGACTGCGTCAGGTCATCGCCGATCGCATGATCGACTCCCTGCAGACCTCCGCCCAGCTGACCACCGTTGTCGAGGTAGACGTGACTCGCGTGGCCGCGCTGCGGGCCCGCGCGAAGAACGACTTCCTGGCCAAGAACGGCACCAAGCTGACCTTCCTGCCCTTCTTCGTCCAGGCGGCCACGGAGGCCCTCAAGGCCCACCCGAAGATCAACGCCTCCATCGAGGGCAAGAACGTCACCTACCACGACGTCGAGCACGTCGGCATCGCGGTGGACACGCCGCGCGGTCTGCTCGTGCCGGTGGTCAAGAACGCCGGGGACCTCAACATCCCCGGGCTAGCCAGGCGCATCAACGACCTGGCCGCCCGCACCCGGGACAACAAGGTCAACCCCGACGAGCTCAGCGGCTCGACCTTCACGATCACCAACACCGGCAGCGGCGGTGCCCTGTTCGACACCCCGATCATCAACCAGCCGGAGGTCGCGATCCTGGGCCTGGGCGCCATTCAGCGCCAGCCCCGCGTCATCAAGGATGCCGACGGCGGCGAGGTCATCGCCATCCGCTCGGTGTGCTACCTGGCCCTGTCCTACGACCACCGACTGGTGGACGGCGCGGACGCGGCCCGCTACCTCATGACGGTCAAGAAGCGCCTCGAGGAGGGCGACTTCGGCGGCGAGCTGGGTCTGTGAGCCAGCGCTCAGCCCGCTAGGCCGTCAACGGGGCCCCGCACCATCACGGTGCGGGGCCCCGTTGTCTTGCCCACCACTCGAGTTCCGCGCTCAGACGCACGACGAGCGACTCATCTCAAGACACCGGCGCGACGAGCAAGAGCAGGACCGTCTGCCCGAACGCGGGGCGCTCTGCCGTCCCAGGACACCGGTACGGTGGGCGAACCCGGCCTGGTTCTCGTTGCTCGCCTCCCCGGCGGGGGCCGGTGCGACTACCCGCGGTCGCCTGGATAGCGCCTGGCCTGTACTGCACGAAGGTGGGGCGCTACTGGAGGAGGGGCGGGGGTACTCCAGGTGGGTGGGGCCTTCGTGCAGTACGCACAACCCTTGGACAGTGGATCCCCACCCTCGTGGAGTGGGCCACCCTACGACGTAGGCGGCCAGGGCTGGTGTTTCACCGACTCCTCCGGGCCCCACAGGGCAGGAGTCGGAGGAGGCCTGGCAGGGGGAAGGTGAGGCTGGTCCCCGAGGTGAAGGTGCCCGGCTTCGCTGCCACGACCCTACGAAGTCGATCCCGCCGACAGCCCAGTGTCCACCGTGCTGACATCAACGAGCCTGCCGTTGAAGCACCCCCTGAAGGTCGTTGAAATTCTGCGGTCTCTCCCCGGCGTGCGGCGCCGGTGCGGGGTTGATGTCAGCGCCATGGACACCGACGGTTCTCCAGACCTTATCCATCAGCCCACCGTTGTCTCCAAGGCAACCTGCTCACCCCGAGCGAGCGCCCCTGCGAATGCCTCAGAAGCCATGACGCTCACATGGCTCAGGAGTGAGGAGGTGCGACGCGCCCGGCCCCGTCCGCTCAGGCTCAGGACTCCTCGGCCGTTGTCGACTCACTGCCGGCGAAGGGGATCCCAGCCAGGCCGACGACGCGGCGGGCGAAGTCGATGCGATTCTCCGTGGAGCTGAACTCACCCGCCAAGGGGCCGTCGAGGAGCAGTGAGGCCAGGCCGTGCACGCCGGACCAGATCAGGACCTCTGCCTCGACCTGAGCACCATCGTCCATGACGGCCTTCGCCAGACGGGCCAGCTCCTGACGCGCACGCTCACCAGCCTCCACCACCTCCGGGAAGCGCTCGGGATCGCAGACGTCGGGTCGGAACATCACCCGAAACACCCCGGGGTGACGTAGCGCGAACTCAACGTAGGCGTTTCCCGAGGCCACCAGGACCGCATGCAGATCCGCGACCCCAAGCCCCTCGTGTGCCACAGCGAGCCTGTCCGCGAGCTCATCGAAGCCCTCACACACCAAGGCCGCCAGGATGGCCTCACGGTTTGCGAAGTAGTGGTAGGGCGCCTGGTGCGTGCAGCCGGCGCGACGCGCGACCTCCCGCATGCTCAGCGCACTGGGGCCGAACTCATCGAGGAGCTGTCTGCTGGTTCGCAGCAGCTCGGAGCGCAGGTCCCGGCCGCCGCGGCGCCCTGAGGCGCCTGTCGATTCAGAGGTCATGGGAGGAGTCTAGAACCGAACTACTAGACAGTGTCCAGTTGGCTACTACGCTGACTTGACACTGTCTAGCACGTGAGGGGTAAGAATGTCCTACGACGTCATCGTGATCGGCTCGGGTATCGGAGGCCTGACGACTGCCGGCCTACTGGCGCGCGCCGCTGGCAAGCGCGTTCTGGTCCTGGAGCGGCATACGGAACCGGGCGGACTGACACACACCTTCCGGCGCGACGGCGCCTCCTGGGACGTGGGGGTGCACTACATCGGTCAGCTCGACCCCGGGAGCCAGGGCCGCGCCTACTTCGACTACCTCTCCGGCGGCGAGCTGGAGTGGAACCGCATGCCCGACGCCTACGACAGATTCGTCTACCCGGGAGTGGACTTGCGCGTCAGCAGCGATCCGGTTCGGTACGAGCGCGATCTGGTCACCGCTTTCCCTGACGAGGCCAGAGCCATTCACCGTTACTTCCAGGACATTCGCCGGGTGACACGGTGGGTGAGGTTGAGTTTCATCCAGGGGATGGTCCCCCGACCTGCGGCCTCGCTGCTCACAGCGGCCCAGTGGCTGGGAAGACGGCGAGCTACCACGACGACGCAGGCGTATCTGGATGCCCACTTCCGCTCCCCCGAGCTCAAGGCCGTTCTGGCCAGTCAGTGGGGGGACTACGGTCTACCGCCGTCCCGATCAGCCTTTGCCGTGCACGCGCTGATCGTCTCCCACTACCTCCAGGGCGCCTGGTTCCCCCGCGGCGGCAGCGCTCGGATTGCCCGCACCTTCGAGAAGGGCATCGAGCAGACCGGAGGCGCTGTCCGCGTCGCCCAGGAGGTAACCGAGATCCTCACCGAGAACGGGGCGGCCGTCGGGGTCCGCGTCATGGACCACCGCGGTGCTCGGGTACGCGAGCGCATCTACCGTGCACCGGTCATCGTCTCCGCCATCGGCGCCTCCAGCACCTTCAACCGCCTGCTGCCCACATTCGGTGAGATCGGGCGGCGCACCGGGCCCGCACGCCGCACGCTGGAGCACCTGGGCGCGGGCACGTCCGCGGTCACCGTGTTCCTGCGCCTGCGTGACGACCCACGCAGCATCGGCATCGATGGCGGCAACATCTGGGTCAACCGGGACCTCGATCACGAGGGCGCACAGCGGTTCAGCGATTCGCTGCTCACGGGACACCCCCATGACGTCTTCGTCTCCTTCCCCTCCTTGAAGTCCGGCGAGTCCCCGCACACCGCCGAACTCATCTCCTTCTGCGACGCGAGGGCCTTCCGGAAGTGGGCCGAGCACTCCCGAGGACACCGCGGCCCCGAGTACTCCGCTCTCAAGGAACACATCTCCCGAGGCATGCTGGAGCTGGCTGAGAGCGCGGCTCCGGGGCTGACCGCACTCGTGGACTACGCGGAGACCTCCACCCCTCTGACCTACGAGCACTACACCGCCCATCCTGCAGGGGCCTTCTACGGGCCTCCGGCCACTCCGCTGAGATACCGCTCCCGCCCCCTGGGGCCGCGCACAGCCGTTGCCGGCCTACTCCTCTCCGGCCAGGACGCCGGGAGCACCGGCATCATGGGAGCCATGATGGGCGGGGTGGCCGCCGCCTGCCAGGTCCTCGGACCGCGTGGGTATTCCACCATCACCTCCGCCCTGCACACGGCCCCGACTGCTTCCGCCCCTCACGAAGGACGCACACTGCCCGAGGACAAGCACCGCGCCACCCTGGTCTCCAAGCGACGTCTGACTCCCAGCGTGTGGGAGGCGGTGCTGCAGCTGGACGGCGGGATCGGCCCGTGGGCGCCGGGGCAGTTCGCCCGTCTGCACGTGGGTGACAACGCCTGGCGTGACTACTCGATCGCGGGGCTGGAGGACGATCGCCTTCGGCTGCTCATCTCCACCCGGACAGGCGGCCGAGGCTCCCAGTTCATTGAGAACGCGGACACGGGCACGCAGACAGTGGTGGAGCTGCCCCTGGGTGGATTCGAGCTCATCGACTCGGGCAGGCGCCGCCTGTTCATCGCCACTGGCACTGGAATCGCACCCATGCTGGCCATGTTCGCTCAGGCTCCCGGCCTGGAGCGCGACGCCCTGCTCTTCGGGTGCTCTCACCAGGACGAGGACCTCACCGCCAGGATCAGCTCTCCCATGCCGGGGACCGTCGTACGCTGTCTGAGCCGCCAGGAGGCGCCGGACACGTTCCACGGACGAGTCACCCAGGCCCTGCCCGCGCTCGCCCATGACCTCCGGCTTGATCCCGACAACACGGACGTCTACCTGTGCGGTTCGGCGGCGATGGTGGCAGACACACGAGACGTGCTCGAGCGCGAGGGCTATGCGTCAGTCCTGACCGAGCCGTACTGAGCGCCGCGCGGGCCGTATCCGCCCCGATCATCGAGCGTGCCTAGCGGGTGGCGCACCTTGAGGTCACTCCACGGCTCGAATGTCTGCCACGCGCCACGGCTCCGGAACGACAATGAGCACGACCCGGCGGGGCGCAAGGGCCGGAACCGTCCGAGTTCCCGCGGGTCCCGAACGCGTTGAGGCACTTTGGGACAGCGTCACCTGCATCGCTCTCGCGCCGGGCCACTGAGCCGCTGCGTCGTCAGGCAGCGCCACCTCAGTGACCTGGCTGATGGAAGTGTGCAGCTCCCCGGCGCCTTCACCGGAGTCGAACAGCTCGGCGAGAACCTGAGTGTCGGCCTGCGCCGCGGGCGACCCCGGTACCGTCGTGGCCGCCAGAGCGGTGGCATCGCCGGCCATGAGAGCCCGGTCTCGAGCCGCGGACAGTCCGACGACGACACTGGCCATGTCGGCGCCCCCGCTCCCGCCAGGAGCCGGTGTCGACGCTGTTGCGGTGAGGCTGCCGGTAGCGGCAGGAGAAGGGCTGCCTGCGGGAGGAGCACCGGAGCGAGCGGACGCCAACGATCGCTCTGGGCCTGACGGGCTTGCGGCTGCGCCGAGCGCCCACACGGGCCTGTGCGCCACCAGAGCTTTGGCCGGCCCCCAGGCAGCCAGGCAGATGGCCACCAGCAGCAGCGCCGCGAGCCCCCAGGTGCGGTTGCGTCTGCACCCCGTTCCTGCCCTTCTCCCCCAGCGTATGGCTGCGGGTACTGCTCCGGTGCGGTGAGCGGTACTGAGCTCCTTTCTGGGCTCGCTCTTCGTCCTCGGTCGGAAACCTGCCCTCGCTTTGGGCCTGAGCCTGGAGCCGACCGTGCGAGTCGGGGTGCGGGCCGCTGCTCGCAGGGAGCCAGCAGCCAGGCGGGCGCCGTCGGGCAGCTCAATGGGTGAGGTCTGCCCCAGCTGAGGCGCTCGGGCCGCAAGGTCCCGGGCAGTGGGACGGTCGGCGGGGTCCTCGGCCAGCGCGTCCGTCATGATTCCCGCCAGGCGCCGGGAGGCGGTGCCGCCCTGTCCCGCGCACTCGGTCAGCAGACGAGCCAGGGCGTAGACGTCACCGGCTGCGGAGGCCGGGGCACCGGCGAGGCGTTCCGGCGCCGCATACTCCTGCGTCCCCGTCTCCATGACGGAGCCCAGCAGGTCGACGAGGACCGGATGTCCGTCAGTGGTCACCAGGACGTTGCCGGCCGATACGTCCCCGTGGGTCGCTCCGTGCTCGTGCAGGTAGGCCAGTGCCGAGCCCAGGGCGTCCAGGAGCGTGGCCAGCCAGGAGATGTTCAGCCGTCCGCGCGCCCCCAGGACGACGTCGAGTCCCGCCCCTTCGACGAGGTCCATGATGACGCCCGCCCGGTGCTCGGGCAGCGAGGCCACCTCCCGCACGGTCACCAGGCCGGGATGACGCAGGACGCGCAGATCGGCCAAGCGCCGCAGGACTAAGGCTCCAGCACGCCCGCGAGGCAGGTCGACGACCCGGATGACCACATGGCGGCCCTGCGCGTCGAGCCCACGGCGAGGGGCGCTGGGGGCGGTGGAACGTCCCATGACCTCACCAATGGTGTAACCCTGCTGTGACAGGGCGCTGAGCGCCGAGTCGGGAATGCTCGGCTCCGCATCGGAGGGCGGCAGCGAGGCTGGGCGGAGGGAGCCCGTGCGGCGAGGCCGGAGCCGACGTCGAGGTACGGGACGGCGCCGGGGCCGGGCACGCTTGGAGGCGCCCTCTCCAGGGCGGTCGGCGGGGCGGGGGCACATCGTCGGGCTCATACACTCCATGGTCATCACGGCGCTCCCGGATGACCAGCCCTTTCGACCGGCCTGTGGATAACTTGGGCTCCGGTGCCGGTTGTGGTCACGTAGACTGCGCCCGTGCTGCGTGAGGACATGGGGCTCGGTTCCCGGCTCATCCCCTTCCGTGAGGGCTGGCAGCGGCAGAGGGTTCTCCATAGCGAGGTCGTGGAGGGACGGCGGCCCTCCACGCTCCTGCTCGTGGAGCACGAGCCGGTCTACACCGTCGGCAGACGGGCTCACTCCTGGGAGCGGCCCAGCGCCGACGTCGTCGAGCCGGGTCACGTACCGGTGGTCGACGTGGACCGTGGCGGCAAGACCACCTGGCACGGGCCGGGCCAGCTGACCGTCTACCCGATCCTGCGCCTGACCCAGCCGATTGACGTCATCCGTTACGTGCGGGCGCTGGAAGCCGCGGTCATCGAGCTGTGCGGCCTCTACGGCCTGGAGACGGTCCGCGTCGAGGGGCGCTCCGGGGTCTGGCTGCCGGCCGATCCTGAGACTGTGGGGAGGGCCGGCCGCCTCCCGCGCCCAGAGCGCAAGATCTGCGCCCTGGGGGTGAGGGTCGCCCGTGGCGTGACCATGCATGGGATCGGCCTGAACGTCGACCCCGACCTGGAGGCCTTCTCCTTGGATCGCATCATTCCCTGCGGGATCGACGACGCCGGGGTGACCTCACTGGCAGCGGAAACCGGCCGGCACCTGACGACCGGCGCCCCCGCGAAGGCTCTGGTCTGCGCCCTGGAGAACCACCTGGCCCCCTTGGTGGCGGATGCCACGTGACAACATGCCCCACTCCTAGGTCGGAGGTCCTATAAACCCCGGGCGAGTACTAGACTCCCGATGAAACCGTCGTCGGCGAGGAGAGGTAGACGTGAGCACCACCGTGGCCCCTGAGGGACGCAAGCTCCTGCGGGTCGAGGCGCGCAACGCCCAGACACCCATTGAGTCCAAGCCCGACTGGCTGCGCACCCGCGCCGTCGTCTCCGACACCTACCAGGAGGTCCGCGGCCTGGTGAGGGAGAAGAGCCTGCACACGGTGTGTGCCGAGGCGAACTGCCCCAACATCTACGAGTGCTGGAACGACCGTGAGGCCACCTTCCTGGTGGGCGGCGAGATGTGCACTCGGCGCTGCGACTTCTGCGACATCGCCACCGGGCGTCCCACCGAGTACGACGTCGACGAGCCCAGGCGCGTGGCGATCTCGATCACGGAGATGGATCTGCGCTACGCCACCGTGACCGGGGTGGCCCGCGACGACCGCCCCGACGGCGGCGCCTGGCTTTACGCCGAGACCGCCCGCCAGGTGCACGAGCTCTCACCGGGCACCGGGGTCGAGCTGCTCATCCCCGACTTCAAGGGAAACCCCGACGCGCTTGAGGACGTCTTCTCCTCGCGCCCCGAGGTTCTGGGCCACAACCTGGAGACAGTCCCGCGCATATTCAAGCGGATCCGTCCGGCCTTCTCCTACCAGGGCAGCCTCGACGTCATCACGGCCGCCGCGGAGGCGGGACTGGTGACCAAGTCCAACCTTATCCTGGGCATGGGCGAGACCCGAGACGAGATCGAGGCGGCCATGGCCGCTCTGGTGGAGGCGCGCTGCGACATCCTCACCATCACCCAGTACCTGCGCCCCTCCAAGCTGCACCACCCCGTTGACCGCTGGGTCAAGCCCCAGGAGTTCGTGGACCTCAGCCAACTGGCCGAGGAGATCGGGTTCGCCGCTGTCATGAGCGGTCCCATGGTGCGTTCCTCCTACCGCGCCGGCATGCTGTGGGGACGGGCCATGGTCAAGCGCGGCCGACCCATTCCCGAGCACCTCTCGCAGCTCGCCGAGCCGGCCACCGCCCGCCAGGAGGCCTCGGCCCTGCTGGGAGCCCATCCCCGCCTCGCCGCCGCCTGCTGACGACTCGACACGAGTCACGAGTCCCAGGCAGCCGGCCGGATTCCCGGCGTGCGCCGGCCACGCTGACGGCGAGACCGTGTGTGCCGGCACACCGTCGTCGTCTATGGTGTGCCCGTGAGTAGTGCTCAGTCCCCCCAGCCGAAGAAGAAGCGCCGGCTGGCTCAGTACCTTCAGAACATCAAGGACTCCTACACGATCTCGCGGCGAAGCTATCCGTGGATCGGATGGGCGATGCTGGCGGTACTCGCCACGTGCCTCGCCCTGGGGGTCGCGATCGCCCTTGGCTACGGACTGTCCCTGTGGTACTGGCTGTTGCTGGGCATCCTCATGGCGCTCATGATCGACATGGTCATCCTGTCGGCCACGGTGCGCCGCGCCTCCTACTCCCAGATCGAGGGAATGCCGGGAGCGGCGAAGGCCGTTCTGGACCAGATCGGTCGGGGCTGGTACGTCGAGTCCGAGCCTGTGGCCTTCACCAAGGACCAGGACCTCGTGTGGAGGCTGGTGGGACGCCCCGGGGTCGTTCTCGTCGCCGAGGGTCCGAGCACCCGCACCCGCCGCATGCTGGCCGAGGAGGAGCGCAAGGTCCATCGGCTGCTGTCCACCGTCCCCATCCACACCCTTCAGGTGGGCACTGACGCCGGGCAGGTGCGTCTGACCGACCTGTCCAAGACGCTGCGTCAGCTCCCGACCAAGCCCACGTCACTGACTGACAGCGAGATCACGCAGGTCTCCAAGCGCCTGACGTCGATGGCGGGCAAGAACCTGCCGATTCCCAAGCACATCGATCCCAATCGGGTCCGCCCCGACCGCCGTGCCATGCGCGGTCGCTGAGTCACTTCCCCAGGCCACCTCCGTCTCCCATCACTCAGTGCCCAACGGGCTCGAGGAGCTCGGCGACGAAGGGACGAAACACTCAAGCAACACTGACGCCATTCCTTTGTCACGGTAGCGTCAATATAGTGGCCATAGTGGCCGTTGTCAGCCGCAGTGCATACGCGTGGAGTATGTGCGCCGTTCCCACTTGGAGGAGATATGTTCAAGGACGCATCCGAGGCACTGACGTTCATCGAGAAGGAGAATGTCGCGCTGGTCGATGTGCGGTTCTGCGACCTACCCGGCGTCATGCAGCACTTCACTATTCCGGTGGCCGCCTTCAAGGATGAGGCACTCACTGACGGCCTCATGTTTGACGGCTCATCAATCCGGGGCTTCACCGCGATCCACGAGTCGGACATGAAGCTGGTTCCCGATGTGACCACCGCCTTCCTGGACCCGTTCCGCGAGGAGAAGACCCTGGTCGTCAACTTCTCGATCGTCGACCCCTTCACGGACGAGGTCTACTCCCGCGACCCCCGCTCGATCGCCGCCAAGGCCGAGGACTACCTGCGCTCCACCGGAATCGCTGACACCTGCTACATCGGCGCCGAGGCCGAGTTCTACCTCTTCGACTCGGTGCGCTACGAGTCCTCACCGGCCGAGTCCTTCTACGCCATCGACTCCTGCGAGGCGGCCTGGAACACCGGCCGTGAGGAGGAAGGCGGCAACAAGGGGTACAAGACCGCTTTCAAGGGCGGCTACTTCCCCGTCTCACCCAATGATCAGATGGCCGATATCCGCGATCGCATGGTCCGCACCTGCCTCGGCTCCGGACTGGAGATCGAACGGGCCCATCACGAGGTCGGCACTGCCGGCCAGCAGGAGATCAACTACCGCTTCAACTCTCTGCTCGCCGCGGGCGATGACATGATGAAGTTCAAGTACATCATCAAGAATGAGGCCTGGCGCAACGGCAAGACGGCCACCTTCATGCCCAAGCCGATCCTCGGCGACAACGGCTCGGGCATGCACACCCACCACTCGCTGTGGAAGGACGGCAAGCCGCTGTTCTTCGACGAGCGGGGCTACGGTCAGCTCTCCGACCTCGCCCGCTGGTACATCGGCGGAATCCTGGCTCACGCCCCGGCGCTACTGGCCTTCACCAACCCGTCAGTGAACTCCTTCCACCGCCTGGTCCCCGGCTTCGAGGCGCCGGTCAACCTGGTCTACTCGGCCCGCAACCGCTCGGCCTGCATCCGCATCCCAGTCACCGGCTCCTCCCCCAAGGCCAAGCGGGTGGAGTACCGGGTGCCGGACCCCTCCTCCAACCCCTACCTGTGCTTCGCCGCCGTCCTCATGGCGGGAATCGACGGAATCCGCAACCGCATCGAGCCCCGTGAGCCCATCGACAAAGACCTCTACGAGCTCGCCCCCGAGGAGTACTTCGACATCGACAAGCTCCCCGACAGCCTGGACCAGGCCCTGGAGGCGCTGGAGGACGACCACGACTTCCTCACCGAGGGGGACGTCTTCACCCCGGATCTCATCGAGACCTGGATCGAGTACAAGCGCACCAATGAGATCGAGCCGTTGCGGCTGCGCCCCCACCCCTACGAGTTCCAGCTCTACTACGACCTGTGAGCCGCTGACCCAGCTCAGACGGCGGCCCTGAGCCTCGTGCGTAGGAGGCTCAGGGCCGCCGTCGTGCTGAACGCCACCTTCCCGGCTTGCATATCTATACTGTATTGCGGATATTCTTTCTCCGTCTTGATCCATGCCGAAGAGGAGATCCCACGATGAGGATCCGCCAACACGCCGCCCTCGGGCTGGCAGTCACAGCCTGCCTGGTCCTCAGCGCGTGTACTAACGCCGCTGACTGGAACGCTAACCGGAGCTCGCAGATCCACTCCTTCGACACCTCGTCGATCCAGGCGCAGCCCGACATCATCGCCAAGCTCCCTCAAGGTGCCCTTGAGGACGGTGTCCTCGACGTGGCCGCCTCCACGGACTACGCACCGGCCGAGTTCCTCGACCCCTCAGGCAAGGCCGTGGGCTACGACGTTGACCTGACCAACGCGATCGCCGCCGTCCTGGGCGTCAAGGGCACGGTGCACACCGCCGAGTTCGACTCCATCATCGCTTCGGTCGGCTCCAAGTACGACGCCGGTATCTCCTCCTTCACGGTCACCCCCGAACGGATCGGGGAGGTCAACATGACCGCGTACATCAACGTGGGCTCGCGATTCAACGTCCAGGCAGGCAACCCCAAGAGCGTCGAGACCTCCGACCACCTCAAGCTGTGCGGTCGGACCATCGGCGTCCAGGTGGGAACCGCCCAGGAGACCACCATGCGCGACGCCGCCGAGAAGTGCGCCCAGGCGGGCAAGCCGGTGCTGTCGGTGCGTTCCTACTCCAAGCAGTCCGAGGCCACCACCGGCCTGGTGGGCGGCACCATCGACGCCACCTACTCGGACTCCACCGTGGCCGGCTACGCCGTCGAGCTGACCGACGGCCAGATCGTCACCCTCGGTGACATCGAGGACGCCGCCCCCCAGGGGGTGGTGACCCCTAAGGCCGATCCGCAGTTCACCGCCGCGATCCAGGCCGCCGTCCAGTACCTCATGGACCGGGGCATCTGGCAGAAGATCCTGGACAACTGGGGCGTGAAGGACGCCGCCCTGACCACCGCAGAACTCAATCCCGCAGTGAAGGAGTGAGCCGTGAGCGCCTCACCCGCCTCTGAGGACGACAAGGTCGTCCTCAACAACCCCAAGCCCGTCCCCCGCCCGGGGACGTGGATCAGTGCCGCGATCGTCACGGTCCTGGGGGCCATGCTCATCCACGGGCTGGTCACCAACGAGAAGTTCCACTGGTCCACGGTCTGGTTCTTCCTGCGTGAGGTCCACGTGGTCAAGGCCGTCGGCTGGACGCTGCTGCTGACCTTCATGGCGATGGCCATCGGTATCGTGCTGGCGGTCACCACGGCGATCCTGCGCCAGTCCTCCAACCCGGTCCTGCGCTGGGTGGCGCTGGCCTACCTGTGGTTCTTCCGCGGTACCCCGATCTACACCCAGCTGGTCTTCTGGGGGGCGCTGTCTGCGCTCTACCAGAAGCTGAGTCTGGGAGTCCCCTTCGGCCCCGAGCTGCTGACCTTCAAGACGACGACGGTCTTCACCCCCTTCGTCGCGGCGGTCCTGGGGCTGGGCATCAACGAGGGCGCCTACCTCTCCGAGATCGTCCGCTCGGGCCTGAACTCGGTGGACAAGGGCCAGAGCGAGGCCGCCGGGGCCCTGGGCATGAGCAGGGGCCAGATCCTGCGCAGGATCGTCCTGCCGCAGGCGATGAGGGTCATCGTCCCGCCCACCGGCAACGAGACGATCTCCATGCTCAAGACGACCTCCTTGGTGCTGGCGGTCCCCTTCGCCCTGGATCTGACCTTCGTCACCAACTCCTACGCGTCGCTGACCTACCAGATCATTCCGCTGCTCCTGGTCGCGGCCATCTGGTACATCATCATCACCTCGATCCTCATGGTGGGACAGCACTACATCGAGCGCTACTACGGCAAGGGCTTCGACCCTGACAAGTCCTCCGCCGCCTCGGGCCGGGGCCTGTCGGCCCGCCAGCAGGCCATCCTCGATGCGCACACCACCAAGGACAGTCCTTTCCTGGAGGTCACCCCATGAGCACATCCGCCCACACCGCGGCCGGGACGCCCAAGGTCGAGATCAGCGACCTGCACAAGTTCTTCGGTGAGCTGCACGTGCTGCGGGGCATCGACCTGATCGTCCCGCCCGGCTCGGTGACGGTCCTCATCGGCCCGTCGGGCTCGGGCAAGTCGACGCTGCTGCGCTGTATCAATGAGCTGGAGTCCATCGACGCTGGCCGGGTCAAGGTCGACGGCGAGCTCATCGGGATGCGTGAGGTCGAGCGCGGTGGCCGCACCGAGCTGCACGCGCTGTCGGACAAGGCCCGTGCTGCTCAGCGCGCCAAGATCGGCATGGTCTTCCAGCGTTTCAACCTCTTCCCCCACATGACGGCTCTGCAGAACGTCATGGAGGCACCGGTCCTGGTCAAGAAGATTCCGAAGGCCAAGGCCCGGGAGCGCGGCGTCGAGCTGCTGGAGCGGGTGGGGCTGGGGGATCGCCTCGACCACTACCCCTCCCAGCTCTCCGGTGGTCAGCAGCAGCGGGTGGCGATCGCCCGGGCTCTGGCGATGGACCCTGAGCTCATGCTCTTCGACGAGCCGACCTCGGCCCTGGACCCCGAGCTGGTCGGCGAGGTGCTGCAGGTGATGAAGGACCTCGCCGCCTCCGGCATGACGATGGTCGTGGTCACCCACGAGATGGGCTTCGCCCGGGAGGTCGGCGACCAGCTGATCTTCATGGACGGTGGCGTCATCTGCGAGTCCGGTGACCCCGTCAAGGTCCTGGACGACCCGCAGGCCGAGCGCACCCGGGCCTTCCTCTCCTCGGTCCTGTAGCGCGGACCGGTCAGGAGGCGGCCCGGTCCCAGGCCCCGTCATCCCAGGAGGTCAGGCTCCACCCGGTACCGGGATCGCCGTCGACGACGGTGATCCCGGTGTTGTGCATGGGGTGGTCGGCGACCCACAGCGGGTCCACGCCGCCTCCGGCGGCAGCCCTCAGGGAGGTCCACAGGCGCAGCGCGGTGCCGTGGGAGACGAGCAGGGCCGCTGAGTCTCCCGCCCGGGCGGTCTGCTCGCAGATGCGGCCGACGGCCTTGTCGAAGCGTTGAAGCGTGTCGTGCCCGTCCTCCGGGGATCCGGGGATGCGGCAGGCGGGGCGCCCCGCCATCCAGGCCCGGGTAGTGTCCACGTAGCAGGCCACCGAGCGCGCGTCGGTGTTCATCTCCAGGTCGGAGGCCAGGACCTCACGCAGTCCTGAGTCGATGGTGGCGCTCAGGCCGGTGGCGGCCTCGATGGGGGCGATGGTCTGCCTGGCGCGCAGGATCGGGGAGACCCACAGCGACCCCAGCCCCTGAAGCAGGCCGGCCTTGTCCAGACGGTCCGGCAATCCGTCGGCCTGCCCCAGCCCCACTTCATCCAGGGGATTTCCGGGGAAGGCGGTGTCGAGTGCCTGCATGACATTGGCCTCGGTGCGGCCGTGGCGTACGAGAATGAGCCTCACGGCGGCAAGTCTGCCAGGTTCGCAGTGCGGGGACCCAGGGCGACAGTGCGATCCTCATCGCCTAAAGGCCTGTGTCCGGTGCGATCTGTGCCCGGTCAGCTCCAGGGGTAGGGCCCCTCCGGCCGTCTTCTGGTGGCACGGGGGCGGCTGGCCCGCCTGGAGCCCTTGGAACTGGCGCTCTTGGAAGTTGCCGCCCCAGTACCCCGTCGGGACTGTGCGCGAGCGGTCCGGGCTGAGCCTGATGAACCCGGCGGCGGTGACTCCGAGCTGTGCGGCTGGGCCTGCGAGGCGGTGCTCGACGGCGTCGCTGCGGTGGAGCCCTGGGCATCGGCGTCGGCGTCGGCGTCGGCGAAGACGATGCGCTCGGCCACTGCGCGCGCGTGGCGGGCGCTGCGACGGTAGAGGTCCTCAAGCTCTCGCTCCCTGCCCGCACCCAGGCCAATGAGGCGCCCCACCAGGCGGATCTCCCGGATCTGGATGGGGAGGACCTGAGAGCGCGGCCCCGAGGTGCGCCCGGTTCCCAGGACGATCGCTGAGCGCAGGCGGCTGGCCAGGATCCAGGCCGCGACCAGCTCTCCCCCGCCGTCCGCGCTCAGCACCCCGGCCTGGACCGCGGCCTGGAGGGCAGCGACGGTCGAGGTGGTTCGCAGCTGGGGTATCCGACCGGCGTGAGCGAGCTGGAGCACCTGGGCGCTCCATTCCACGTCACTGAGCCCACCGGGGCCGAGCTTGAGGTGGCGGGCCGGGTCAATGCCCCGGGGCAGGCGCTCGGCCTCCACCCGGGCCTTGATCCTGCGGATCTCCCGCAGGTCCTGGGGTGCCAGACCCTCCTGCGCCCAGCGCAGCGGGTTGATGAGCTCCTCGAAACGCCGGCCCAGGTCACGGTCCCCGGCGCAGAAGCGGGCGCGCAGCAGCGCCTGGCGCTCCCACAGGGCGGACCAGCGGCCGTAGTACTCGCGGTAGGCGTCCAGTGAACGGCTCATGACGCCGTTGCGGCCCTCGGGCCGCAGGTCGCAGTCCACTTCAAGGGGGTGTGGGAGCGCTGAGGCCAGAAGCCCCATGACCTGCTTGGCGACCGCCTCGGCCTCCTGGGCGGCGACCTCCTCCCCCGCCCCGTCGCGGGCCTGGTGGACGAAGAGGACATCTGCGTCTGAGGCGTACCCGATCTCGCGACCTCCCAGGCGTCCCATGGCGATGATGGTGTGGCGGGCGCGGGCGGCCTGCCAGCACCCGCCTGCGTCGGGCCCCGCGGAGACTGCCTCCACCCCGTCGCGCTGGGCGATGACCAGCCCGGTGGCCACGGTCAATGCCCCGGTCAGGACCGCGTCGGTGGCGTCGGAGAGGATGGAGGCGGTGCGTTCGGGGTCGATGCCGTCCAGGCAGTCCGCCAGTGAGGCGCGCACCTCCTCGCGGGCGCGCACTCTCAGGATCGCCTGGACCGCCTCGAGCGCCTGCTCGGTAAGGGCCGTGTCATCGGGTCCGGTGAGGCTGCGACGGCGCAGGACGGCGGCGACCTCCTCCGCCAGGGCGCCGGATCGGCGGGGCTCGAGCTCGCCGTCGTCGTCGAGCCAGGCGATGGACTCGGGGAACTCCGCGAGGCGCTCGGTGGCCCAGTGGGCGCTGGAGAGGACCTGGCACAGCCGGCGTGCCGCCACCGGTGAGTCCCGCAGCATGGCCAGGTACCAGTGCGAGCCCCCGATGGCCTCAGACAGCCGCCGGAAGGAGAGCAGACCGAAATCAGGGTCGGCTCCCTCACCGATCCAGCCGATGATGACCGGCAGCAGCTGGCGCTGGATCGCGGCGCGACGGCTGACTCCCTCGGTGAGGGCCTGGATGTGACGCAGGGCCCCGTCGGGGTCCGTGTAGCCGACGGCGATGAGGCGCTCGCGCGCCGCCTGAGGGCTCAGGGCCATCTCGTCGGCGCTGAGGGCAGCCGCGAAGGCCAGCAGGGGACGGTAGTAGATCTCCTGGTGGAGGGCCCGTACCCGCCGGCGCAGGTCTTTGAAGTCCTCCCACAGGCTGTCTCCGTGGCCCAGGCAGTTGCTGATGCCCCGCTCGATGCGGCGCAGGTCCTCCTCCTTGTCGGGAAGGTTGTGGGTGCGGCGTAGCCGGAAGAGCTGGCTGCGATGCTCCAGCAGTCGCAAGGCCTTGTAGCAGCCGCTCAAGGCCGCAGCGTCGGTGCGACTGACGTATCCGCCCGCGCTGAGAGCGTCGAGGGCCTCCAGGGTGCCGCGTACGCGCAGGCTCTCGTCGGAGCGACCGTGGACGAGCTGGAGGAGCTGGACGGTGAACTCGACGTCTCGCAGGCCCCCGGGCCCGAGCTTGATGCGCCGGTCCGTTCCGCCGCGCGGCACGGACTCCTTCTCCACCCGGCGCCGCATGGCACGGGCGTCCTCCACGAAGTGGTCCCGTCGGCTGGCCTCCCACACGTAGGGCGCCACGCCCTGCTCGTAGCGGGCGCCGAGCTCAGCGTGGCCGGCACAGGCCCTGGCCTTGAGCAGGGCCTGGAACTCCCAGGAGGCGGCCCACCTGCGGTAGTAGGCCAGGTGGGAGTCAAGAGTGCGCACGAGCGCGCCGTCCTTGCCCTCGGGGCGCAGCGCCGTGTCCAGTGGCCACAGAGGTGGCTCGGGCGCGGTGGCGGAGACGACGTGGGCGAGCTCAGTAGCCAGGTGCGTGCCGACCTCCACGAGGTGCTCCTCGCTGATCGGCTCGTGAGCGCCCTGCGGCTCGTGGGCGGGGCCGACGACGTAGACGACGTCGACGTCCGAGATGTAGTTGAGCTCGCGGGCCCCGGTCTTTCCCATGGCGATCACGGCGAGGGCCACCTCATCGGCCTGCGGTCCGACGGCGGCGCGGGCGATGAGCAGGGCCGCGTCCAGGGCGGCATCGGCGAGGTCGGTCATGCGGCGGCAGACGGTGGGGACGTGCTCGATCGGGTCGGCGCTGGTGAGGTCATCGGCGACGATTGCCGTGAGCCGGTCCCGGTAGGCGCGCCGCAGCGCCGCGGTCGCTCGGCTGACAGCGCAGTCTCCCGGGTGAGGGGGTCTCTTATCGCTGTCTGTGGGGGCGGCCTGCGCAGGGGCGGTCTGCCCCAGCGCGTCGTGGACTACTCGTTGCAGCGCCTTGCCGGGACCGGCCTCCTCCGGGGAGCTCCACGCCCTGCGCATCCCGAGCGCCGTGAGGCGCTCGGGATGCGCCACGAGGAAGTCGCCCAGGGCCTGCGAGGCGCCCAGGACCGCGAGCAGGCGGCGCCTGTGCTCACGCGGCCCCGCGGCCGGATCGTTCATGATGCTGCGTAGAAGTGTTGCCGGCGTCGTCGTGCACCCGGGCTCGACACCGTCTGCCGACGTCAGGTCACCCGACTCGGCTGCGGCCGCGGCTTCGGCGAGTCGGACGAGGCTGAGCAGAGCCATGTCGGGATCGGCGGTGAGCGCCAGAGAGTCGATGAGATCCTCACGCGCCGGTCCGAGTCGCACGTCAGCGGGCCGGCCGCCTAGCCGCCTGGAGTGGTCCGCTGAGGCGCGCCCGCCGGGGTCACCCGCCTCTTCGGCGTCGTCGTCCTGAGCGTCTTCCGGCAGGAAGGGCAGCAGCGCCGAGTCACCCAGGAGCTCCCCGGCACGGGCGGCATTGTGGAACCCTGCCCGCAGCAGCAGGGTCCTGGGCGAGGAGCTGTGCCGGGAGGGGGAACCGATCGGTGTCCGTTTCTCGCTGCGGTCTCTCACAGCTGTCTCCTGCTGCGCTCAGGCACGAGGGAAGAACTGGCCGATCTCGAAGTCGGTGACCTGGGCGTCGTAGGCCCGGTACTCGCGGCGCTTGTTGCGCAGGAAGAACTCGAAGGTGTCCTCACCGAAGGTGTCCGCCACCAGGTCGGAGCGCTCCATGGCGGCCACCGCGCTCTTGAGCGAGGTGGGCAGAGCGTGAATGCCCAGCGCCCTGCGCTCCATCTCCGACAGGGCCCAGACATCGTCCTCGGCCTCCGGGGGAAGCTCGTAGCCCTCCTCAATGCCCTTGAGACCCGCGGCCAGAATGACCGCATAGGCCAGGTAGGGGTTGGCCGAGGAGTCAATGCCACGGAACTCCACCCGCGTCGACTGGGCCTTGCCGGGCTTGTGCATGGGCACGCGCACCAGGGCGGAGCGGTTGTCGTGGCCCCAGCACACGTAGCTGGGGGCCTCGTCCCCTCCCCACAGGCGCTTGTAGGAGTTGACGTGCTGGTTGGTGACGGCCGTGATCTCCGAGGCGTGGTGCAGCAGACCGGCGATGAAGGAGCGACCGGTGGCGGAGAGCTGGTACTGGCCGGCGGGGTCGAAGAAGGCGTTGCGGTCACCCTCGAACAGGGAGAAGTGCGTGTGCATGCCCGAGCCGAACTGGTCGGGGAAGGGCTTGGGCATGAAGGTCGCCAGGCAGCCCTCCTTGAGGGCCACCTCCTCCACGACGGCACGGAAGGTCATGATGTTGTCCGCCATGGACAGGGCATCAGCGAAGCGCAGGTCGATCTCGTTCTGGCCCGGGCCGCCCTCGTGGTGGGAGAACTGCACCGAGATCCCCATCTGCTCGAGCATGAGGATGGCTTGGCGGCGGAAGTCGTGGGCGGTACCCCCGGGCACGTGGTCGAAGTAACCAGCGTCGTCAGTGGGGCGGATGCGCCCGTCGGCGTCACAGTTGACCAGGTAGAACTCGATCTCCGGGTGGATGTAGCAGGTGAATCCGGCCTCGGCGACCCTGGCGAGCTGACGCTCGAGCACGGAGCGCGGGTCGGTGCGGGCCGGCTCGCCGTCGGGCGTGAGAACGTCGCAGAACATGCGGGCCACGCCGTTGTCCCCGTCCCGCCACGGCAGCATCTGGAAGGTGGAGGGGTCAGGGGCCAGAAGCATGTCGGACTCGAAGACGCGCGTCAGGCCCTCGATGGCCGATCCGTCGAAGCCGATGCCCTCCTCGAAGGCGCTCTCGACCTCGGCCGGCGCGATGGCCACAGACTTGAGCTGTCCGGAGACGTCAGTGAACCACAAGCGGATGAAGCTGATGTCGCGTTCCTCGATGGCACGGAGCACGTACTCCTGCTGCTTGTCCAATGGGGCCTCCTCAGCATGGTGGCGCGCTAGCCCGCCGACGACGTGGCCGGTGGTCCTGCGCCCGAGACGTTCTGCCGGGTCCAGCCTAGTGCGCGGGTGCGTCAGACAGGTTTCGCAGAACGCCCTCGGCGAAGGACGTCGGTGGTCCGTCCGAGGCGCTGGCGCGCTCCAACACCTCAGGTAGCCTCATGCCATGGCTACACCCGAGTCCCCTTACGGTACGTCCGCCCCCGTCGTCGCAGGCGGCAAGCCCGTGCGCGTTCATCACCTGGTGGCCGCCAAGAAGGACGGCACCAAGCTGGTCATGCTCACCGCCTACGACGCCGTGACCGCCCAGATCCTGGATGCGGCGGGAACCGACCTGCTGCTGGTGGGCGACTCCATCGGCAATGTCATGCTGGGGCACGACTCCACGCTGCCGGTGGAGCTCGATGAGATGGTGGTGGCCACCCGCTCGGTGGCCAGAGCGACCAAGCGTTCCCTGGTCGTGGCCGACCTCCCCTTCGGCACGTACGAGGCCGGTCCGGAGCAGGCACTGGCCAGCGCGGTGCGCCTCATGAAGGCGGGGGCCAACGCCGTCAAGCTCGAGGGCGGCAGCCCCCGGGCAGCCAGTGTGAGGGTACTGACCCAGGCCGGTATCCCGGTGGTGGGGCACCTGGGGTTCACCCCGCAGAGCGTCAACATGCTCGGCGGCTTCCGGGTTCAGGGTCGCGGCGAGGCCGCTGACGTGCTGCTGGCCGACGCGCAGGCGCTGGCTGAGGCGGGGGCGATCGCCCTCGTCCTGGAGATGGTGCCCGAGCCCCTGGCCGCCCGCGTCACCGAGTCGCTCACGATCCCCACGATCGGTATCGGCGCGGGCGCGCGCTGCGACGGGCAGGTCCTGGTCTGGACGGACATGGCCGGGATGACGGACTGGTCACCGCGCTTCGCCCACCAGTTCGGGCAGGTCGGCGAGGCCCTGCGGCAGGCGGCCGTCGACTACGGCGCCGCGGTGCGCGAGGAGTCCTTCCCCTCAGAGAAGCACTGGTTCAACTCCTGACGGTTCTGGCAGTGATAAGACCCACAGCGTCATGGTGGAGGCCCTGAGCCGCTGGCTGGGTGGAAGGTCACGCGAACCGGATGCCTCCTTCTATGCTTACGACCATGAGTTCTTCGGCTTCTTCCTCCTCGCCGGCCGATCGCGCACCGCGCGGCACACTGACTCCCGGGACGCTCAGCCCTGAGCGTCATGTGCCGGCGTCTATCGCACGCCCCGAGTACATGTTCCATGACGGCCCCGAGCGGGTGACGGCCTCGGAGATCAAGGACGCCGAGACGATCGAGCGGATCAGGGTCGCGGGACGGCTGGCCGCCCGCGCCCTGGCCGAGGCCGCCAAGGCGATCGCCCCGGGGGTGAGCACCGACGAGCTGGACCGGATCGCCCACGAGTACCTGTGCGACCACGGCGCCTACCCCTCATGCCTGGGCTACATGGGTTTCCCCAAGTCGATCTGCACCTCGATCAACGAGGTCATCTGCCACGGCATCCCGGACTCGACCCGCTTGAATGAGGGAGACCTCATCAATCTTGACGTCACCGCCTACATCGGTGGGGTCCACGGCGACACGAACGCCACCTACGCCGTCGGCGAGGTCGATCGTGAGACGGAGCTGCTCATCGAACGCACCCGCACCGCGATGGAACGGGGCATCAAGGCCGTCAAGCCGGGGCGCGAGGTCAACGTCATCGGCCGCGTCATCGAGGCCTACGCCAAGCGCTTCAACTACGGGGTGGTGCGCGACTACACCGGACACGGCGTCGGCGAGGCCTTTCACTCGGGGCTCATCATCCCCCACTACGACGCCGCTCCTCTGCACGACGACATTATCGAGACGGACATGGTGTTCACCATCGAGCCGATGCTCACGCTCGGTGGCATCGAGTGGGAGCAGTGGGACGACGGCTGGACGGTGGTCACCAAGGACCGTTCTCGTACCGCACAGTTCGAGCACACGCTCGTGGTGACCGATGAGGGTGCCGAGGTGCTCACCCTGCCTTGAGGCAGCGGGTATTGCTACCCATCCACATCCGGGACGATCGAGCGCCGTCACGTTGCCTCACGACAAGGTGACGACGTAAGGTCCTTCGGTAGCGGACATCTCTATTCTGCACAGGAAGCCCATGCGGGTTTCTCCCCTTTTATTTCCTCACGGAGGTTCTCATGGCTTTGCGCTTCAATCCACCGCCAAACTGGCCCGCGCCACCCGAGGGCTTCGAACCACCTGCAGGCTGGCAGCCCGACCCTGCCTGGGGACCGGCTCCTGAAGGCTGGCAGATCTGGGTCGACGACTCCGCCGCCTCCAGCGCCTCCGCGGCTTCGGCCGCAGGTGCCGCCGCCGAGGCCGACCCGGCATGGGCTCCGACCCAGGCGGTGTCGACCGCCCCGACGGCCTCGTTGAGCACTGCCTCACCAGTTGCCGACCCGACAGGCATGTCGGCCTCCGCCCCCTCCGGGGACTATGCCGGCGCTCCCGCAACTGCGGGTGGCAGCCCTTACGCGGCCAACATGGACTACGCCCAGTCGCCCACGCCCTACCAGCCCCAGGGGGCGGCCGGAGGCATGCAGCCTCCCACCGGAGGGTGGCAGCCCAACGCTGCTGCTCCGGCCGGCCCCGGCAACGGCTCCAAGCCGTTGACCCAGCAGTGGTGGTTCTGGACCGGTATTGCTGCAGTCGTCGTGGTCGCCTTGGTCATCGGCGGCATCTTCATGTTCAAGGGCGATTCCAGCGATTCCGACACCAAGGCGGACAGCACCTCGAGCTCGGATTCCAATAACCAGAAGAAGTCCGAGCCTGACTCCAAGAAGAAGCCTAGCGACTCCGACAAGACTGACAGCCCGTCCGACAAGACTGACAGCCCGGATCCGAAGAAGACCACCAAGGGCAGCGGCGGCCCCGGCTCAACCGAGAAGGACCCCATCGACCCGAAGGCCGGGGCGATCACGCTGAATGCAGGCAAGTATGACGACGACCCGAACGCCTCAGTGGACGTCACCTTCGGGGATGTCGAGTGGAACGCCAATGAGACTCTCAAGGCCGCCTCAGGCCCTTATGGCTACGAAGAGCCCCCTGCCGGCAAGGTGTATATTCGCGTCCCCGTTGAGATCACCTACCACGGTGAAGGGCAGTTCGACGCGTACAGGATGGAGATGGGGTACACCCATGAGGGAAACACGGCAAAACCGACGTCGTCTGTCGGCGGACAGTCTCTCTTCATCCGCCAGAGCATGCCTCGAGACGGAGGTAAGGCCAAGGGTGATTTCGTCTTCCTCATTGACTCGTCCACCGCTAATGACGGAAAGGGAGCTTTTACGGTGAGTGCTTTCTCTCAGGTGGGCAACAAGAATGAGGTCTACGTAGCGGCGAAGTAAACGCCCTACCCGCCTCTGACCACGTGTCGGCTGTGGCCCGCCAGGATCCTGGCGGGCCACAGCCTTGTCAACATGGGGCGGACGAGCCGACCTGTACGCCGGGTTCTGTTGCCGCCCACCGTTGCCGGCCTGGGCGGTGGCGACCATTCATCTTGGACCGCTGTTGCCAGCGGCCTCATGCGACCTACCCGCTGGCTTGGGCGAGCAGCCTTCAAGCGCCAGCTGTGCGGTCTTGCTCCGGGCGGGGTTTACCGAGCCGCGACGGTCACCCGCCGCGCTGGTGGGCTCTTACCCCACCCTTTCACCCTTACCCACCGGTATCCGATGGGCGGTCTACTCTCTGTGGCACTGTCCCGCGGGTCACCCCGGGTGGCCGTTAGCCACCGCCCTGCTCTGTGGAGCCCGGACGTTCCTCAGCCCGCCGCCGCGATGAAGGCGGTGGCCGGTACCGCGGCCGCCCGGTCGGCTCGTCCGCGCGGTTTAGTGTAGCGCCGTGGGGCGTCAGTGAGAGGTCTCGCCCACCGTCGGCCCCTGATCTGCTGGGAGCCGCCTATCATGTGCGGGTGCTGATCCTGCTTCCTCCCTCTGAGGGAAAGACCGCTCCTGCCAGTGGACCGTCGCTGGATCTCGACTCGCTTCTGGGCGCGGACAGGCTCACTGCTGCGCGTCGCGAGGTGATGTCGGCGCTGGCTGAGGTGAGCCGGAGCGCCGAGGGAGCCTCCGTCCTGGGGCTGGGGCCGCGCAGCGCCGAGCAAGTAAGAACGAACCTGGAGCTGGAGACCTCACCCTGCTCCCCCGCTCATCGGCTGTTCACCGGAGTCCTGTACGAGGCCGCCGGGCTCGACTCGATCGCCGAGGAGGCGGCTGGACGGGCTGCGTTGGAGCATCACTGCGTCGTTCTCTCGGGGCTGTGGGGCATCTTGTCCCCCACTGACCTGGTGCCCGACCACCGCCTGTCGATGGGCACGTCCCTGCCTGGACTGGGGCGCCTGCCGGCGTTCTGGAAGCCGCACCTGGCGCCGTCGCTCACCGACATGGCTGCACAGGGGCTGGTGGTTGACTGTCGGTCGGCAGACTATGCGGCCGCGTGGAAGCCGTCCGCACGCGATGGCGTCGAGGTCGTGAGTGTGCGCGTGGTGCGCACCGCGGACGACGGTTCGCGCAAGGTGGTCTCCCACATGGCCAAGCACGCTCGCGGGCTGCTCACCGGGGAGCTTCTCAGGGCAGTCGCCGACGAGTCCGTGCCTGCGCACGTGCACGTGGACGACGTCGCGAGTATCGCCTGCCATCTGGAGGGTATCGACGACGTCGAGGTCTGCGAGCCGGACCGGCAGGGGCGACGGGTGCTCACCCTGGTGACTCGCTGAGGCCGGTGGCGGCCGGCGTCAGATGCGGCCGCCGTCAGATGTCCATGCGCACGATGATGACATCGTTCTCCTCGGCGTGGATGACCTCCTCGGCCGGTGCGGCCACGATGCGGGCCAGCTCCTGGGGGCTGATCTCGACGGCGCCACCCTCAACGGTTCGTCCCCTGAGGGCCACTGCGCCGAGCCCGCCGGTGGAGGTGCGCACGGCCTCATAATCCGCCAGGAGGGGTGCCTCAATGGTTCCGGCCAGGTCTGCCCGCTGGTTCTCCAGGGACTCGATCTCCTCATCGAGTCGGGCGAACTCGGCGTCGCGCTTGGCGGTGAGCTCCCGCCCGGCCGTACGGATCTCTGACTCCTCCTGGCTGAGGCGCTCCGCCTCCTGCCGGGCGGAGTCGAGCGCCTCCATGGCCACGATCTGCGCCTCCTCCAAGGCTGACTGGCGTTGGCCGAGCTGGTCGATCTCCCCTTGGATGGCGGCGAGGTCGCGGGCCGCGCTGGTTCCGGAGTGGAGGCGCTCGCGCAGCACCTCGGCGCGGCGCACCACCTGAGCGACCTCGTTCTCGCTGCGGGTGGCCTGCTTCTTGGCCTCGTCGAGGGCGGCCTCCGCCTGGATAGCTGCGCGCTTGTTGGCTTTGAGGCGTTCGATGACTGACTCGATGCGGGTGAGGACCGGAAGGTGCTTGCGCTCGTGACGCAGCCGTGCCAGGCGGGAGTCGAGGTCCTGCAGGTCGATGAGAAGGCGCTGCTGGGCGATGGGGGCGCTTGTCACGGCGTGTGCTCCTTCAGGTGCGTACAAGTTGTTGCTGCGAATCCTCTCATGCCCGGTCTGGTCCGGTGGGTAGGCGCAGCGCCCACGGGTCCGTGACAATGCGGGAGACCTGGACGCACAGCGAGGCTCCGCGGGTGTGGGCGTCTTCTGTGAGCCTGCGGGCCAGGGGCTCCAGGCCGACCCACTCGGTGGCCCAGTGGGTTCCGCACAGGAGGTAGGGGCGGCCTGCTTCCAGGTGCTCGGAGGCGGGGTGGTGGCGCAGGTCGGCGGTGAGGAACACGTCGACTCCAGCCTCGCGGGCCCGTTGCAGAAGAGAGTCGCCCGCCCCACCTGAGACTGCGATGCGCTCGACGATGGCGTCCAGGTCCCCGCCCACGAGGAGGCCGGGGGCCGAGTCGGGCAGGGCTGCGGCGACATCCTCGGCGAGCCGGCGCAGGGTGACGGGCTGAGGGAGCGTGCCGATCCGTCCGATGCCCTGATCCGGGGAGTCGGGGTCAGGCTCGAGCGGCACGGTGGAGACGAGCCCGACCCGCTCGGCCAGGGCGTCGGCCACTCCCCCGCGGGCGGCGTCGAGGCTGGTGTGGGCGTTGAGGAGCGCGATGCCGGCGCGGATGAGGCGGTGGATGCAACGACCCTTGGGGTCGGTGGCCGCCACGTGGTCGGTTCCGCGCAGGTAGAGGGGGTGGTGGGTGATGACCATGTCGACGCCGGCGTTGATGGCCTCGTCGACGACGGCTGCCACCGGGTCAACGGCCAGGAGGATGCTGCGCACCGGGTCGGCGGGGTCGCCGCAGATGAGCCCGTTGGAGTCCCAGGAGGCGGCCAGGCCGGGAGGCGCAGCGGCCTCCACGAGGGCGACGACGTCACCGACGGTCAGGTGACCTTCCGACGTGCTGCGCGAGGGCTCGTGGCCGGCTTCAGGAGATGCGGGTGCAGACGTGTGACTCATGCGACCAGGCTAACGGTAGGGCGGGCAATTCCTGAGGCGTGAGGAGCTCGGATACCCGCGGCGCCTGCGTGAGGGCGTGCCTGACGGAACACAGTGGGGAAAACGACCGACGCGGCCGCCATCTGGGGTAACCTACTTTCGCGCTGCTGGGCTCCTCCGGTGCCGGCAGCGTCGGCCTCCTCGACGCCGTCGATGTCGCGGCCGCGCCCCCATAGCTCAGCGGTTAGAGCAGCGAGCTTATACCTCGTATCGTGCCTGATAAGCACAAGGTCCTGGGTTCGAATCCCAGTGGGGGTACTGACGCCCCAGTTACTCAAACATTGGGGCACGTCTTGCCTCCGTGGTGGAATCGGTAGACACCGCGACCTTAAAAGTCGCTGCCTACGGGCGTGCGGGTTCGAGTCCCGCCGGAGGCACCACAGCATCGCTATACAAACCCTCACCCTGAGAAACAGCCCCGGTGGCCGTCTCAGCCGAGGACCGTCGCCCACCTCCTGCCGAGATGGGCGATTTCCGTAGGGCGGCGATCCGTGCCACAGCCCGGAGTCTTGCGCTGGCCAGCTGGTCGAACGGCCGGTTGAGTCGTGCTTCCAGGCAGACATCGCTACCGGTGTCCGCCACGCGGACAGGGCAGGTCGCCTCATCAGCTCGACCCGTTGGCTTGTCACCAGCGTCGTCCGGCTCACGACCAGCACGGCCGCCCATATCCTTCGCCGCTGAATCCGGTGCACTGCCTGTCGTTCCCGCCTGACTCCCACCACTGGGCTGCCGTCGCCCTACGGCAATCTCCTGCTCATCACGTCCACGCTGTCCATCAGGCTCATCACCAGCGCCCTTCACACCATCGTCATCCTCATCTTGCAGGCCACCGTGTCCATCACCACCTTCGCCAGGCAGGATGACCCGCCCGTCCTCATCCACCGCCGGGTTGACCAGCACCCGCTCAAAGAACACCTGGTTCAGCTGCTTCCTCAGGTGATCCGGTGCCGCCATATACAGCCGGTAGCAGTCCTCCAGCAGATCGAGCGCCTGCTCAACATGCGCCCGCACCAGCTTGGCATCCGCCTGGTAGGCATCGAGCTGACGCTGAATCCCCGCAAGCTCTCGCCCCAGCCGCTCCTGCTCCTCCTTGAGCAGCTCCAGCGGCACCGCTCCACCGTAGTGCGCCTGCAGCAGCCTGCGCCGCTCATCCTCCAGGTTCGTCCGCCGCACCGTCAGCGACCGGACGCTCCGATCCTTCTCCCCCTCGATCCGCGCCAGCTCCGCTAGCAGATATCGCTCAATCTCCTGCCGATCTGCCTCACTGACATACAGCCGCCGATACACCTCCTGCATCTGCTCCTCCACCACTTCAATGAGCACCGCCTTAAAGGAGCAGTCATGCAGCCGCTGCCGCCTGGCGCAGATGAAGTAGGGGTAGAGCACCCCCTTGCCATTCTTCGTGTTCTGCACCAGCAGCCGACTACCACACCGCCCACACACCACCGTGCTCTTCAGGAAATGGTTATGCATCCGCTCCCGCTCGCCACTGCGATGGGAGCCCAGCACAGCCTGGACCGCCTGCCACGTCTCCTCATCCACCAGCGGCTCGTGCTTGCCCGCATACTCCACGCCCTGGAACTGCACCACACCCTTGTAGTACGGGTGCCGCAGCAGCGTATGCAGGCGCCCCTTGGTGATGGGTCGGGCCGGCTTGCTCGGCGTCGCTGGCACATCCAGCCCCAGCCCTGCTAAGTGCTTGGCTAGCTGACTAACTGTCCAGTTGCCGGTGGCATACTCGGAGAAGGCGAGGCGAAGCAGGGGAGCACGCTGTTGGTCGAGCTCAACCGTCCGAACCTCTCTCCCATGCTCATCTCGCCCCCGTACATTCACATACCCCAGCGGCGCCTTGCCCAGTGTCCCGCCATTCCTGGCTTTCTCTCCCATCCCCTTGATGACCTCATTAGCCAGGTTCCGGGAGTAGAACTCAGCAATACTGCTCATAATGCCATGTAGCAGCATGCCGCCAGGCGTCTGGTCGATGTTCTCACTGGTCGACACCAGGCGGACGCCGGCATCCTCGAAGGCCCGGTTGATTGCCACATCGTCCGCCCTATTACGAGCGAGGCGATCCAGCTTGTGGACGATGACATAGTCAATCCCACCGTCTTCCTTGAGGTAGGCCAGCATCTTCTGCAGCTCAGGCCGGTTGGCAGACCTGGCCGACTCACCGCGGTCGGCGAACTCCTTAACGACCAGCGCACCCATCGACTGGGCCTTGCGCTTGTTGGCTTCACGCTGAGCCGGCAAGGAGAAGCCCTCCTCACTGCCGCCGCGCTGGGCCTGCTCGCGGGTGGAGACGCGGATGTAGGAGACGGCGCGCTTGGGCGTGAGCTGGGCGGCCATAGCGGTGAAGGGATCGGGAGCAAGTGCGTCAGGCATGGTGCACCTCCTTGCTGGTTTCGGTGTGTTCACTGGCGTTGCCGGTTCGACTGACCTGGTTGCCGTCGCTGGATTGGCCGGGTTCTCCGACCTGATCTACTTCATCGGCTCCACCGGTTTCGCCAGGCTGGCTGGGCTGATTGGCCTGCTCGCGCTGTCGGCGTTCTTCCTCTCTAAGTGCGTCGAGCTGCCGCATCCACGTGCCTTCCTCGTCGTTCCACCAGGCTGGTGGGGTGCCGTCGCCGGGACGCCAGATGTTGAGGCAGACCAGGTGGGTACCGGCCTGGGCGAGCTGGTCGATAACCGCGTCTGCTTCAACTCCGGTGAGGTTGGGGGTGGGCCAGCCCGCCGTGATGACGTACTCCACGCCACCGCGCTGGCAGGCATCGAGCAGCATGCTCAGCCCGTACTGGCGCTGCTGTCGGTCGTGGAACTCGGTGACCAGGTTGAGGCCCATCGTTTCGGCGTAGTCCTCCACCAGCTCCCGTTGCCGGGCCAGCTCGAAGGGGTAGCGGGCCGCCCCGTAGAAGATGGCGATCGGCCCGGCGTCCGCACCACCGTCGCCTCGTGCGGTGGCCGGTACCGCCTCCAGCACGGCCGGGTGCTCATCTCGTGCGTTCGTTGTTGTCTGTGTTGTCATCGGTGTCCTCCTCTCGTATTCCTTACTCTCTATCCGTTGTTTTGTGTTTCTCCTCTTTCTATTGACGCTCAGATGGACGGAAAAGTCCAGTCCGGTTTTCACTTGACCCCTGATGGAAATCCGCGAGTTTCCGCACGGGCCACGGCGTGGTGGTTGTCTGCTGTGCGCAGATTCGCCTGGCTCCTCTTCGCATTTCACCTCACCAACTTGCATGCTGCTGCGTTTTTCCTTTCTCGTCGAGATATGCCTCCTTTTGGTGTGTCAGACCACCTGGTTGGTGGCCTGTGGGGCGGGGATGGCGGCGGGGCCGCCGTGGATCAGGGTGGACAGCTGGTCGAGGCGGATGACGCGGAAGAGCTCGCGCAGCAGACCGGTGCTGTGGGCGATGGCTCGCTCCAGGCGGTGGCGTCTGCGGTCATTAGGCACCAGCCAGACCACCAGCGGGAAGACGCCGTCGTCGCTGGCCTGGGCGCTGGTGGCTTGGTGTTCCTGGTAGCGCCAGCAGGTGGCGATGACGCGGCCGGGGTTCTCCGTGGCGCGGTCGACCTCCATTAGGTAGCGGTCCTCATAGGCCGGGCTGGTGATGGTCACGTCCAGGTCGGGGCGCAGCAGCTGGGGTTGGCCGCTGGGGCTGAGCGCAGTGCGCCAGCAGTCCGGCTCTAGGGCGAACGTCGCCTCGGTGTCCGCCTGCTGGCGGACGGCCTCCTCGATGCTGGTGCGCACCTCGGTTATCGCGAGGAGGTGGTCCAGGAAGGTGGTCGACACCTCACGCTGCCGCCGCCGCCGCGGCACCTCATCACCCTCGTCTGTAGCCACAAGCCGCTGGCCCCGAGTCGTGGCGGCCCAGATCGTCACGGCTGAGCCGCCCTGCCAGCCACCGACCCGCCGCTCCAGGCTCGTCAGCAGGCGCTGCTGGGCCAGGCTGGCCAGGTGGCGCTGGGTCTGACGTAGGGCTGAGGCCGACGAGGCGTACTCCGGCGCGGTCAGCCGGGCGAGCTGCGTAGTGGTGGCAAAGCGGTGGGCCGCCACCAGGGCGAGCAGGCGTGCCTGCATCGGATGGATCGGCGCAGGCACCAGCGATGAGAACCGGGCCGCTGCAATGGTGGGTGACCGGTTCATCGCGGGCCGCCTCCGCCGGGCCAGACGTGACCACACCAGGTGGGGTCAGTCACCGCCACAAACGACCACAAAAGGGCCTGGTACCGCCGCACACAGAACTGCTTCGGCGCAGCGGTGCGTCGACCGACACGTCCGCCGAGACGTCGCCCCCACCCAGTGGTTCGCAGGCCTACATCGCTGCCATCACGGTACGTACTTCGCCTGCAGCAGCGCCAGGTCGTGTGCTCATGTACCAGTGCTGTCATGGTCGCCTCCTGCGGCCAATCGCGGGACGGCGCCCAGACTCAGACTCAGCCCCACTCTTGACGCCGTCCGTCCCAGACTCATCCAGAGTGGCGGGCTTCAGATCATTAGCCGCTCCTTCACTGGTCTCATCACCAGTGACATCAGTGGTGGCAGCAGTAGCGTCCATCAGCGTCGTGGCCGGGCTCCTACTGTCGGCAGTGTCAACGGTGGCTGGTGTACCGCCGCTGGTCAGGGCGATGAGCTCGGCTTCGGTCTGCTCAGCCGGGATGCCGTAGCGGGCGTGGCTGGCGGCGTAGAGCAGGGCTGGGTCGCGCACGGCTGGCGGAGCAGGCCGGGTGGCCAGGGAGAACCAGCCCGAGCGGTGTCCGTGGTGCATGACAGTGGCGTAGGCCTGGTACTGAGCCAGCAGCTGGAAGTCGGCCGCCTCCAGCTCCGGGGCCAATCGAGCCGCTGCAGCCGCATCGGTCGCCGACAACGCGAAATACACCTTGGAGCGCGTGTTGCTCTCCACCGCCTGCATCATCTCGGCCGATAGCTGGCCGCGGTACTGGTGCGCCAGATGGAAGGCTGCTCCCAGTGACCGGGCCTGGGCCAGGGCGTCGGCCAGGCTACCGGGCAGCCCCGCCAGGAAGGCCTGGACCTCATCGATATACACGCTCACGATCTGCCGCCGCTGGGGCGGCTCTGCCTGACGTGCCAGCAGGTGCTGCCACAGCTGCGCCACCAGCAGGGTCCCCAGCAAGCGGGCCGCTCCGGCTCCGAGCAGGCCCTGGTTGAGGTTGACCACCACGATGCGTCGGCGCTCCAGCAGATCTGTCAGCCCGAAGCGGGGCTGGGCCTGGCCCAGCATCGCCCGCAGGCCTGGGCGCAGCATCAGCTGGCGCAGCTTGTTGAGCACCGGCGCGACCTCCACCGCCTGGGTCCGCACCGGCTTAGCCTCATAGCCCTGCCAAAAGACATCCGTGCCCAAAGGATCGGCTGGGGCCAGTGCCAGCACCCGGCGTCGGAAGGCCGGATTGGTCAGCAGCGGCACCAGCCACACCAGCGTCGCCTGCGGGATACGCGCCAACGTCAATAGCGCAGCGGAGAGCACATCGGCGGTGCGGATGCCCCAGCTGTCGCGAAACAGCTCGGCCAGCACCCCCAGCACCGCCTCCGCCGTCACCACCGCCAGCTCCGGCGGCCCGGAGAGCGGGTTGAACCCCACCGGGCAGGGATTGGTCGGATCCAGCACCACCACATCCGCAGCCCGCTCCTGAGGCAGGCGCGCTACGAAGTCCGTCGCCAAGTCCCCCTTGGGGTCAAGCAGGAGCAGACCCCGACCCTCAGCCGCATCAGCCAGCGCCAACGACAGCAGCACCGTCGACTTACCCACACCCGTCGGTCCCAGCAGATGCATGTGGTACACCGCATCGGCAATCGGCAAGCGCACCAACCCAGCCTCGCCCGGCACCGCACCCGTCCCAACGACGCGCTGAGACGACCCAGATCCGACCTGCAGCGGCGGGGCAATCTGGCGCGGGTGCCCACTACCCAGCAGCGGCAAGGGCAGCTCACCAATAGGCCAGCCCGCCATACCCACCACCTCCGCCGCGCCCAGTTTCAAGCCCGCCCGCCACGGCCGCCGCACGCTATCGAGCTTGGCGGGGTGCTCTGTGCGGGCGCGCAGCCGCACCCCCGGCCCCTTCAGCAGGCGCAGTGCCCCCAGTAGCCCCTGCAGCAGCGTCCGCTGGCGCAGCGGGGAAGCTGCCCGCACCCCCAGACGCAGACAGACCGCCGCCCGATGCCGCCCCACCTGCGCCCGCATCCGCCGACCCCGCTCACCACTAAGAGACGGTGGTGGTACCAGACCAAGTAGCTCCAGCCAGCCCTGCGGCTCCACCCGCCCCAAAGCCTGCGGGGCAAAGCGCTGCCCCAGCTGCAGCTGCACCACCAGCTCCTCACCCTCAGCCGTCACCGCAAGTGCGGCCAGGACAGCTCGCACCACCGCGCTGAGGCGCTCCGTCGCTAGTCCCGCTCCGACCGGCCGGGCCGACACCACCACCGCCTGACTCACTGCCGGCCGCGAGAACCCACGCGACACCCGGCAGCCCGGCACTAGCTCCCGCACCACCGAGACCAACCGCTCACCTGCGCTCGAGCCCACCACCCACGTCGCCTGACCGCTTGAAGCGCGCAGCTCCAGCACCACCCGACCAAGCGAACTATCTGCCAGCAGCCGATCCACCAACCCCACCGCCGCATCCTGGGCGAGCGGCAAGGCAAAGCGGAGTTGGTACCAGACCAGGGGCTGAGTGGGGTGGGCCATCACGGGGTGCCTCCCGGTGTGGAGGACGGAGCAGCATCCTCACCGGACTCAGCCGCACCAGCGCGATCCGGCAAAGCATGGGAACCGGCGGAAGGGGTGCCATGAGCCAAGTAGCGAGCGCCGTCATGACGCTGGTGAACACACCGACCTGCCAAGAAGGGTTCGTTTGCAGCACAGCGCCCCACCCTCCGCGACGAACCAGGGCGACCACCAGGATGCAGGGCCATCATGAGTGCCTCCTCGAGGCATGAGGCCGTCCTCCGGTCTTTCGTTGGCCTCCAGCAGTGGAGTGAGTGCGTCGCTTCCGGCTGGCTGTCTCAGTATCAAGCGCGGGACTGGAGCTGCGACTGCCCCATTGGGACTGATGCCGCTGCTCAGCCCGTTCCGCCCGATGGCCTGCATCAGTTCGCCGCTGCTCAAGCTGGCCAGACCGATTGTGACCACCGTGAGTGCTCGGCTCCCTCACCACTCCCGACTGCTCCGCCACCAGCGCACTGCCAGCCAGGCGGCGGCGCTCACGGCGAGCAGCCCGACGGGCCAGGGCCAGCTGCTTTGCACGATGGCGACGATCCACCTCAGCCCCATCGCGATCAGGAGCAGACCGACGCCGCATCGCAGCAGACTGCCAGGCAGAGAACGCCTCGAATCGCTCATCATCACCATCTCCTCGAAGACTGCGCAGGGGGTACTTGTCATGCCACGGCCGACTCATCGCAGGGCCTCCTCGTTCTCCTGCGCCCGCTTGCTGTACCACGGCACGGCAAAGCCGGGGATGCGGATATCTGAGTCCACTTGGTCGCCCCAGACTGCCCAGGGCTGGTTCGACTCTGGCCGGCGGCGGGCGAACAGCTCCAGGTAGGGCCCAGGGCTGACCCGCTCGATGATGGCGAACTGCTCAGCCGGCTTGCGCGAGTGCTCGGTGACGGGAGCGTTGAACCAAGTCGGCTGGGAGCGCGAACCAAGCGGCGCTCTCCCTCGGGTGCAGAACAGCAGCTGCTCGGTGGCGTTGCGCAGCTGGTAGCGGCCGCCCAGGCCAAGGCGGAATTTCACCCAGGTCAGTGGGCTACGCACCGTAAAGCCCCAGGCCTCGGCCACCTCATACGCCTTCGGCAAGAGGGCGTTCGTCGTCCACAGCCACAGGTGGGCATCACGGGCTGCCAGACGCCCCACCGGCAACGCCGTGATCCGCGCCAGACTCATCGTCCGGTAGTGCTTCTCACCACTCTGCAGTGGCCAGGGCGGATCGACCAGGATGGTGGCAAAGCCACCAGGCGGCAGGCCGGGGATGGTGGGTGATGAGCTTGCGCCTGGCTTCACTGCTGCGCCCGCCTGCCTGGCCACGTCACCGTACCGAGAGGCCGCTCCCCCAGCGCCCGCTCGTCTTGTCTGTTTTGTCTGCTGCATAGTGTCCCTCCTTTTTCTTCATACGTG